>JAPUKZ010000143.1 GCA_027295405.1 Gammaproteobacteria bacterium | reverse complement strand
ATTACCCGTGTCAAAAATTATGGGCGTGGGCAAGGTGACCACCGAAAAACTGAAGAAAATAGGTGTGGTTACCTGTGGCGACCTGCAACAGGTGCCGGTGGAAACCCTGGCCAAACGCTTCGGCAAATACGGACCCCGCCTGGCCCAACTGGCCCATGGCAACGATGATCGTTCCGTAAAAACCAGCCGGGTGCGAAAGTCCATCAGTGTGGAACGCACCTATGCGGAGGACATCCACACGGAACAGGAAGTGGTCGCCGCCATGCCAGAATTGCTGGAAGAGCTGGCCCGGCGGTTCGAGAAAATAGACACGCAATATGTCCCCAACAAGCGCTACGTTAAGGTCAAGTTCAACACGTTCAGCCAGACCACCCTGGAGGAGATAATCTCGGGCGACGCCCGACAGTGGCTGAGCCAGCCCGACTTCGAACGCCTCGTCGCCAATGCCTGGCGCCGGGAGCAGCGGCCGGTACGGTTGCTGGGAGCGGGCTTGAGACTGCAACCCGCCAACAACCCCGGCGATACGCAATTCGAACTGTTCAGCGACGAAGAGCTCAGCAACGAAGAGTTCAATGATGAATAACTCAGCAATGACCGCTGCAACAACAAATAGCCCATTTGGTCGCGGCATTCAACTGACCGCGCTGATACAATCAATCGCCAGTCTGCTGATATTGTTGGTGGGCGCGCTGCTGGTATGGTTGATTGACGCTGGCGGCTTTATGTTCGTTATCACCAACTGCCTGGTGTGCTGGTCATTCCTGTAGTGCGCGAGACCGAGCCGGACTTGCCGCGCTGGCAACCCTTATTTTGTGGGCCAATGGTGCATCTGCCATACAGCAGAAGCTGCAGTGGTTGGTGGTGGTCAATTCCTCCAGCAAGCGGCCCTGTTATTCGGTCATCTACATTGCCAGGCTGCTAATCAGATATTCCCGGCTGAAACTACCAGCGAGTTGTATTAACAAAACGCAAAAAATAATACGCCTCTATACGGAGGCGTTACTATGTGCCCGACATTTGTGGGGATAGCTCAGAATCTGTCCCCTTTTGTCGCAGTAGCTGACTCATGTGTACTCTTGCTCAGTGAAAAACTGCCAGCGCCGGCGCTGAAATACCGAGCAGGGTCAGGCACAGAAAAACCAGTCGCACACGCTTCCCCATCCGCTCAATCCACGTTATCGCTTATGCCTTTATTTATTGTCACTCAATCGGGCCCTGTATCGGAGGCAGGCCGGCTTCCCTGCGCTGATGGTCCATACCGGTACGCAGCTGGACTGCCCACTTGCGGAACATGCGCTGCGCATCCGCGCGGTTGGTTACGCTATTGGCCCAGCGGGCGTAACCATAGTTCTGCATACGGCGCCGGTCGATAACCCGGGCCAGGATTTCACCGCTGATGGAGTCGTACGTCTCCAGGAACAGGGTCGCAGCGCCCGCGGAGGCGACATACTGGGTTACGCGCCCGGGCACGTTAATATCCGGAGCGGTGATTTCCAGATCGATCAGCGCCGGGCGCAGGATCATCACATCCTCATCACTCTCGTCAACAAACCGGTAACCACCGCGCTCATCCAGTTCCTTTTGGAACGTTTCCTTCAGCAGCGCGGCTGCCTCTACCTTGATTCTTTCAATATCCTTCTTGGGGATACGGCGGCCCGCTACCTTGGTATCACGCTCCCAGTTTTTCTTGAAGGCCACATAGGGTTCCAGCATCTTGAAGCGCGAATACACACTAAAATCGGCATCGGGTTTGACATATAACAGGGCCACATCCGAGTCGGGATCCAGGTGCAATCCATCGTGACTGATCGGCGGTGGCATCTGCTTGGACTGCACAGTGAGCGTGGACACTGCGGCAAAAGCGAGCGCTGTGAGCAGCAAGGCGGCAATTTTTCTGGGAAATACTGTGCCGGCCTGCCTGCGAACAGGGTTGGTATTGTGCATGATCTGCTCCTGTTTTTCTACGACCAAAATTGTATGCAGTTGTGCCCCTGGAGATATACAAGGGTTCCCTGGCGGGGCAACGGAGTATACGATAAGCATCCGAAGTTAAAAAGCCAGCCACTGCGTCGGGGTGCTTAGCGGGTGCAAAGGTTCTGGTGGAATTCCTCAAAATCACGTTGCTTGGCGTGCTGATCGACCAGAATGGCTCCCAGGAATTGGACTGGTGGCGGCCAAGCGCATCGGCCACGAAACCGTGCCGTACGTCAGTAATATCTACAAATACTGGGTTGCCTACAAGCTGGCGGTGGAACTCAGCGAGCGCGAGAAAAGCAAACAGAAAGGGTAAAAACCCCTTCAGATACAGTGTGAAGCGAGCCGAGTGTAGCGCAGCAAAAACCGCCGATCTATTTGTATCAGCAAAAGGGACTCAAATATCATCGCCGCGCCGGATATTGCCGGGCAGAACATCGCCAACCCGATCGGCACCATCTGGGCTTGGGCCATGATGTTACAACACCTGGGCCACGGTAGCTGTCACAACAGCATCATGGAGGCGATCGAAACTGTGCTGCGGGAAAGAAGCTGCCTGACCCGGGATATGGGTGGCAAAGCCAGTACTGCGGAGATGGGCAAGGCTGTTGCAGATACTCTGCTGAAGTGACGGGCGGCCCCTGCTCGGTCAGGCCTGGATGTTGCTGCAAGCCGGGAACGTCAAGGACTCGCACAGAGGCTCCCTGATGCTGTTACGGCGCCTCCAACCAACCGGAGCCTGGAACACAAGCCGGTGTACAAATCTCAGGGCACCGCTATCACCGTTGCTTGCGTTTCTGGGCATTGCCCATCAAGGCCGCTGCCACGAACATGGTTGCCGCCACCATGCTGAGCACTAAAACGGGGGAATCCCCGGCGTAGGCCACGCCCGCGGTGCCCGGCCCGATCATTGCACCCAGGCCAATCGCGGGAACGGACAACACCGCGTAGCGGCCGTCCACATCCAACTCGGCAATTTCCGACACCGCAAAGGGCAGCCCGGCACCAAACGCAGCGGTGAACAAACAACAGCCCATGGCATAGGTCGTAAAATCAGTCGCGCTGCCCAGGAGCAGCAGCGAGCAGAGGATGACCAGCAGGCACACAAGAAACGGACGGGCGTTGCCAAAATACTTGCCCAGCATCGCAGAGCCGAGTGAACCCATGGTCGCACAACCCAATGTCACAGCTAGCAGGGTGGCAATTGTCTGTGAATCATAGCCGGCGTTGTTACCCAGACGCTCCATGAATGCCCAAACTGCAGAACTGCCACTGAAGAACACCAGCGCGGCAAACAGCGCACTCCAGATGGCCCAGTGGTTCACGCTCTCGGGCAACTCATCCAAGGCGCTGTACTCCTGCTGTTCCTGCGCGTGACTCTTCACCCCGCGAGCTGGCAGCAACCACAGCAGCGGAGACAGCAACAGCATGGTCAGCAACATGCCCACAACCAGGCCGCTAAAACCGTGGCTGGCAATCAGGGTGCCGGGCAAAACCAGGAATAAAATCGCCCCAACCCCGGCTTCCGCGGCAATCTTCAAACCGAACCAGCGCGCCGGATTACTGGTATCAGAGAGGATGGTGGTCCCGAGACCGTAGAGCGCGGCGAAGGCACCGCCGGCCACCGCCGTCACTGCCAGCAGCGCGGCGTAACCCTGCACCAGGCTCCCGGCCAGCAAGCCCGCGGCGGCTATCGGCAGGCAGATAATCGTTACCCGGCGCCAGTTCCACTTGCGAATCCAGTAGAACGCGGAAATCGTAACGATATTATAGCCAAAGAAGAACGCCGTGCTG
>JAPUKZ010000142.1 GCA_027295405.1 Gammaproteobacteria bacterium | reverse complement strand
GTCGCGCTAGTCTAGCAAGTAACGCTTTACGCAGAAGAAATTTATTCGCCAGCAGGTGGCGTGCATCAGTAGAATGGTGAGGTAACAGCAAGCGGAGGTTTCATCTGCAATGAAAGTGCTGATCGCGGGAGCACAGGGGCAACTGGGCCAGGAGCTGCAACGGCTTTGCCCGTCCCGGATTGACTGCCTGCCCGTGGGCCGGGCGGAACTCGATATCACCAGCAGGGCTGGTGTGCTGGAGTGTGTCCGTGAGTTGCAACCGCAGGTGATTATCAACACTGCGGCGTACACCGCCGTGGACGGTGCCGAGGCCAAGCCGGATCTGGCGGTAGAAGTGAATGCGGAAGGGACCGCCAACCTCGCCATGGCTGCGCAATGTATCGGTGCACGGGTACTCCATGTGTCCACCGACTTTGTTTTTGACGGCGCTGCCGACACCCCCTACCCGAGCGACCATGAAACCCGGCCACTGGGTGTATACGGCCACAGCAAACTGGCGGGGGAGAATCGCCTGCAGCAAATTTTGCCGCTGGATTCTGTGGTGGTGCGTACAGCCTGGCTTTACTCAGCCCTGGGCGAGAACTTTGTAAAGACCATGCTGCGCCTGATGAGCGAACGGGAGCAACTGCGAGTGGTGGCGGATCAGGTAGGTGCACCCACCTGGGCCAGGGGCCTTGCGGCTGTGCTGTGGCAGCTGCTGGATTACCCGGCGGCCCACGGAATTTATCACTGGACCGATAACGGCAGCTGCAGCTGGTACGAATTTGCCTGTGCCATTTATGCCGAGGGTCACAAGCTGGGTCTGCTGGAACGGGAAGTTCAGATCGATGCGATCACCACTGAGGATCACCCAACCCCGGCGCAACGCCCCTGCTACAGCGTACTGGATTGTAAAAAAATCCACAATTTACTGGGAATTGGGGGAGAGAACTGGCGCCCGCAGCTGGCAGCGATGTTAGGAGAATTGGCCAGGCCATGAGTAGAGGTCTTTTGGTAACCGGTGCGGCCGGCTTCATCGGTGCGAATTTTGCACACTACTGGGCGCGGCAGCATCCGCAGGACCGGCTGGTCGCTTACGACGCACTGACCTACGCCGGCAATCGCGCCAATCTTGCCGGGCTGGAAACTCACCCGGGGTTCAGCTTCGTTGAGGGGGATATCCGCGACGAGGCCGAGGTCACCAGGCTGTTGCGGGAGCAGCAGCTTGACTGCATTGTTCATTTCGCAGCGGAAAGCCACGTGGATCGTTCCATCAGCGGCCCCGACGCCTTTATTGAAACCAATGTTGTGGGCACCCACAGTTTGTTGAAGGCAGCCCGCAGCGTCTGGCTGGAGTCTGGTCTGCCGCACCGCTTTCACCACATCTCGACCGACGAGGTCTACGGTTCTCTGGCGGCGGACGCGCCGGGTTTTTTTGAGGACCAGAAGTACCAGCCCAATTCTCCCTACTCGGCCAGTAAAGCGGCCTCTGACCACCTGGTGCGGGCTTACTACCACACCTACGGGCTGCAGGTTAGCACCAGCAACTGTTCCAATAACTACGGGCCCTGGCACTTTCCGGAGAAGCTGATTCCTCTGTGTTTGACCAATATTCTGCGCGGTCGGCCGCTGCCCGTTTATGGCGATGGCAAGAACGTCAGGGACTGGTTGTTTGTCGAGGATCACTGCCGCGGCATCGAGCTGGTGCTGACCAAGGGGACACCGGGGGAAACCTATAACATAGGCGGCAACAACGAATGGGCCAATATCGAGATCGTCAGCTTGCTGTGCCGGCGAATGGACGCTCTGTTTGCGGAGCGCCCGGAACTGGCGACCCGATATCCGCAGGCACCGGCGGCCAATGGCGTTGCGTCAGCGGAGTTGATTGAGTATGTCAGCGACCGCGCCGGCCACGACCGCCGCTACGCCATTGATGCCAGCAAGATCACCCGCGAACTGGGTTACCGCCCGCAACACAGTTTCGAGACCGGGTTGGATGTGACCCTGGACTGGTACCTGGATAACGAAGCCTGGTGGCAACCGCTGTTGCTCGAGTAGGCGTGCCAGGGTGCCTCTGCACAAGTTTAAGACGCTCGCTAGGGATAAAAGGGTATCTCGGACCAGGACAGGCCGCCGGCATCCTTGGCAGACAGCAGTGGCGACTGCCCATCCAGCAACGGCCAGTTGATGGCGATTTTGGCATCATTCCACAGCAGGCATAGCTCCGAGCCGGGATGGTAGTAGTCACTAGTCTTGTACAGGAAGTCCGCAGTCTCTGAAAGCACATAGAACCCGTGGGCGCAACCGGGCGGCAGATACAGTATGCGGTGGTTGTCCGCAGACAACTCCGCACCATACCACTTGCCAAAGGAGGGTGAGCTGCGGCGCAGGTCAACGATAACATCGAAAACGGCGCCCCCGGCCACGCGCACCAGTTTGCCCTGGCTGTGTTCGGTCTGGAAATGCAGGCCGCGCAGGGTGCCTTGACTGGAACGACTGTGGTTGTCCTGCACGAATTGCCAGTCAAACCCCGCCTCAGAAAAACTGCGCTGGTTCCAACTCTCCAGGAAAAAGCCGCGTTCGTCTCCGTATACCTCGGGGTGCAGCAGGATCACCCCGGCCAGCGGGGATTGCTCAAACCGCATCGAACACGATCTCGGTGTCGTCTGGCAGTTTGCTCAGATACTCGCCGTAGCCGCTTTTCATCAGGGGCTGGGCCAGTCGCAGCAGTTGCTCCTCATCGATAAAGCCCTGGCGATAGGCGATCTCTTCCGGACAAGCGATCTTCAGGCCCTGGCGCTGTTCCACCACCCGGATGAAAATGGCCGCGTCCAGCAGGGAGTTGTGGGTGCCGGTATCCAGCCAGGCCGTACCCCGGCTCAAAACTTCCACCCGCAGGTCGCCGCGCTTCAGGTAAGCCAGGTTGACGTCGGTGATCTCCAATTCGCCCCGCTTCGAGGGCCGGATATTGGCAGCGATGTCGACCACGTCGTTATCATAGAAATACAAACCGGTGACAGCGTAGTGCGACGGGGGCCGTTCCGGTTTTTCCTCAATATTGATGGCGCGTCCGTCGGCGTCAAAACTAACTACACCGTAGCGCTCAGGATCCTGCACGTAGTAGGCGAATACCGAAGCGCCGCGATCGCGCTGGCTGGCGTGTTTCAGTTTTTGAGAGAGGCCGCCGCCGTAGAAAATATTGTCCCCCAGCACCAGGCTGACCGGGCTGTTGTCGATGAATTGCTCGCCGATCAGAAATGCCTGGGCCAGTCCGTCCGGGCTGGGCTGTATCGCGTACTGAATATTGATACCCCAATGATTGCCGTGGCCGAGAAGATCGACAAAGGCTTGCTGGTCACGGGGGGTGGTGATGATCAGCACCTCCCGGATACCGGCCAACATCAGCGTGGCCAGTGGATAATAGATCATCGGTTTGTCGTAGATGGGCATCAGCTGCTTGCTGACGGTGCTGGTCAGCGGGTGCAAGCGGCTACCTGATCCGCCGGCGAGGATGATGCCCTTATAGGGCATCGAGGTGGAGGTTGCGGTCATACGGGGCGCTTGAATAGATTCGTAGCCGGCATTATAAGCGTAAATAACAATTACTTACGAATCCACAGGCGCCACTATACGAGCATAATAGGGACTGGATTTTTTGCCGCGAGCTGATTAAAATTTAGCCCTTTTTTGGGTGAGCACTGGACGCGAATCGCTGCCGGGCGTTTTTGGCACCCGGATTCAGAACCTGATTACTGGAGAGATCGGCGCCCGCGCGCGTCCAGAAACCATGCAAGCCGAACAACCCCTGATACCGGGCAACGTCAGTGCGCTCGCTGAAGTACTGCCGTTGGCAGAAGCGCCGGCGCGCAAACCCTTGCGCATTGCCCTGCTGGGTTATCGCAGCCAGCCCTTTGGCGGTGGCCAGGGCGTCTATATAAAATATCTCAGTAAAGCCCTGGTCGATGCTGGTCATAGCGTCGACGTCATCTCCGGCCCGCCCTATCCGCATCTTGACCCCCGGGTCAGGCTGATCCAACTGCCCAGCCTGGATCTGTTTGCCAATGGCTTGTTATCCCTGCGTCCGCGCCACCTGCGCTCCCTGACCAATATTATTGAGTGGACCAGCAAGCTCACTGGCGGTTTTGCCGAACCTTATACCTTTGGCCGGCGGGCGGTGAAGTATCTCAGGCAACACGCTGGTGAGTACGATCTGATCCACGACAACCAGAGCCTCAGTTACGGAATGCTGAAGATCCAGGCGATGGGACTGCCGTTGGTGACCACGGTGCATCATCCCATAACCAGCGACTTGCGTATCGCCCTTAAGGCGGCCCGCAAGTGGTGGCTAAAGCCGTTGATCCACCGCTGGCACGCCTTTTTGTACATGCAGAAGTGGGTGGTCAGCCGCCTGCACAATATCGTGACCGTCTCCGAGTGTTCGCGTCAGGACATCGCTCGGGATTTCGGCGTGCAGGCGGCGGCTATCAGCCTGGTCTACAACGGTATCGACACGGAAGAATTTTGCCCGCGTCCGGAAGTACAGCGACTGCCCCTGCGCTTGATGGCCACCGCCTCGACTGATCAGCCTCTCAAGGGCCTGCGCTACCTGCTGCGCGCTTACGCCCGCTTGCTGCGGGACTATCCACAGCTGGAACTGCTGGTCATTGGCCAGCCCAGATCCGGGGGCGACACCGAGCGCTTGCTGCGCAAGCTGCACCTTCAAGACCGGGTCAAATTTGTCAGCGGCATCAGCACCGAGGAGATGGTGCGCCTGTATGCCGAGGCAACCATCGCAGTGGTCCCATCAGTTTACGAGGGTTTTGGCCTGCCCGCCGGAGAGGCCATGGCCTGTGGTGTGCCAGTTGTTTCCACCAATGGTGGCGCCCTGCCGGAGGTGGTGGGTGATGCCGGAGTACAGATCCCGGTGCGCGATGTGCAGGCGATGACCGAGGCAATTTCCACACTGCTGGATAACCCGGACCTGCGTCGCAATCTGGGTGCACGGGCGCGAAAACACATTGTCGAAAAATTCTGCTGGCAGGTAACCGCCAGGCACATGACCGAGTATTACCACCAGGTGTTGATCCGTGCAGACGGTTAATTTTCAGTATTTGCCGCTGAATTCCGGCGACCGGGTTCTGGACCTTGGCTGTGGCGAGGGTAGACACGTGATTTCCGCCTATGTGCAAGCCGATGTGCACTCTATAGGGGTGGACCTGAGCCTTGACGACCTGCGCACCACCCGGGACAAATATCTGGATTTTGCCGAGCCGGAAAATGTTGACAAGAGCTTCGGGCTCTCCTCCGCCAATGCCCTGGCC
Organism: Gammaproteobacteria bacterium; assembly: GCA_027295405.1. GTDB lineage: Bacteria > Pseudomonadota > Gammaproteobacteria > Pseudomonadales > Halieaceae > JAPUKZ01. The sequence continues at coordinate 2,634 of JAPUKZ010000142.1, read as the reverse complement.
CTGCCGTTTGCCGATCACAGCTTTGACCAGGTGATCTGTTCCGAGGTGCTGGAGCATATCCCCGACTATCGCGGAGCCCTGGCCGAGATAGAGCGTGTGCTGAAGCCCGGGGGCCTGCTCTGTGTCTCAGTGCCACGCCTTTGGCCAGAGCGAATTTGCTGGTTTTTCAGCAAGGCCTACCACCAGGTGCCCGGCGGGCATTTGCGCATATTTCACGCCCGTGAACTGCGCGTGCAGATAGAGGATTTCGGGCTCAGCTATTACCACCAGCACTGGGCTCACGCCCTGCACGCCCCTTACTGGTGGCTGCAGTGTCTGTTCTGGCGCAACCGCGATCACAATTGGCTGGTGCAACAATACCACCGCCTGCTGGTATGGGACTTGATGGAAGCTCCCTGGTTGACCAGAACCGCGGAAAAATTGTTGAACCCGCTGCTGGGCAAGAGTGTGGTCATGTATTTTCGAAAGGGTGTTGCTTGATGTCCGGTATTTATCTGAGTCCGGGGTTTTTCCCCCATGATTTCCTGCGCCCGACGGTAGAGTTCATACTTGCCACGCAGCAGGACGGCGGTGAAATACCCTGGTTCGAGGGCGGTCACAGCGATCCCTGGGACCATGTAGAGGCGGCCATGGGCTTGAGCGTTGGCGGAGAATACGCAGCGGCCGTCGCGGCCTATCGCTGGCTGGCCCGGACCCAGCTTGCGGACGGCAGTTGGTGGGCCGGGTATCGGGGTGTGGAGATCGACAATGGTGAGCGGCGGGAAACAAATTTCGTCGCCTATTTTGCCACCGGGGTGTGGCACCACTATTTGATTAGCTCGGATAATGGTTTTCTGCGGGAAATGTGGCCAACGTTGGAAAAGGCTATCGGCTTTGTACTGGTGCTGCAGACTGAGCAAGGCGATATTCACTGGTCAGTGTGCGCCGACGGCAGTGCCCGGGAGGATGCCCTGCTGACCGGCTGTTCCTCCATCTACAAGAGTCTGGAGTGCGCCCACAATATTGCGGTTACCCTGGGGCAGCACCGCCCCCAGTGGCTGGTGGCCCGGGCCCGGCTTGGCGACGCCTTGCGCAACAAACCCGAGCGCTTTGATCGTACCTGGGAAAGCAAGGCCCGCTACTCCATGGACTGGTTCTACCCGGTCCTGGCGGGCCTGCTGTCAAAAAAGGATTCGCGCGCGCGCCTGGAGGCACGCTGGGATGAGTTTGTTGAGGAGGGCCTGGGTTGCCGCTGCGTGTCCGATGAGCCCTGGGTGACGGTGGCCGAAAGCTGTGAACTGGTGATGGCCTTATTGGCCGCGGGTGATCATGCCCGCGCCGTGCAACTGTATAGCTGGTTGCACCAGTGGCGAGTCGAAGACGGCGCCTACTGGACCGGTTATCAGTTTGTACTGAATATCACGTGGCCGGATGAGAAACCGACCTGGACCGCTGCAGCCATCATGCTGGCAGCGGATGCGTTGACGGAATACAGTCCGGCGTGCAAGTTGTTCCAGGAGGTCTCCCTGTTGCAGCCCCTGGAAGCCCTGGAAGCGGACGCGCAGCGCCTACAGCCGGCGCAATAACGCCAGACTATTGACCCTGGCGGTTTCCTCAAACAAACCGGAGTTAAGGGCCATGCGCAGGATTGCGTAGGGTGCCTGCCCGCCTTTGGCGGCGTCCGGGAATATATCGTGGATGGCGAGAACACCGCCGCGCAGCAGATGCCCGACCCAGCAGCGATAGTCGGCCAGTGCGGCGTCCAGGCTGTGGCCTCCATCAATAAACAGCATGCCCAATGGCGTATTCCAGTGTCGCGCCGCCAGCTCCGAGGCGGCGACGATGGGTACCACCGTATTATCCAGCCCGGCCGCGGAGATGTTGCGGCGAAACTCGCGGAAGGTGTCCACCTGCGCGCTACCCGGATCGTAGAGATCGGGGTCGTGAAAGTACTCACCCTGCTGGTGCTCTTCCGAGCCGCGGTGGTGATCGAGGGCGAACACGCTGCTGCCATTTTCCCGACAGGCCATGCCCAGGCAAATCGTGGATTTGCCGCAATAGCTGCCGATCTCCAGTACCGGTCCGTTTTTGCTGGTCAGCAGCGCCGCCTGGAATAGAGCTTCGGCCTCATCTTTGGCCAGAAAACCCTTTAGCTGATCCAGGTCCAGGGGAGGAATAAATTGCATGTAATGGCCTCTGCACCAGGCGCCGAATCCGACGTCCGCCGCGCGACCCTAACGGGTCGGGTAAGGGGAGCCGGTACGCCGGGTCGCGGTAGGCGCGGCCGGGGCTACCAGGTTGCCGTCCAGACGGTACACGTCTTCGGGGCTCAGCAAACCTGCTTGCTGCTTCAGCAGCAGTACATTGGTGATGTAGTCGTAGCGGGCGTTGGCATAGTCCCGCTTTGCGGAAAACAATATATTTTGCGCATCCAGTACGTCTACCACGTTACGGGTGCCAACCTCGTAGCCGGCGGTGGTGGCGTCCAGCGCGCTTTGCGAGGAGGTAATGCTCTGTCCGCGCGCCGCCACCCTGGATACGTCGCTCACCACCGTCATGTGCAGGGAGCGGGCGTTGGTGACGGTGTTGCGCATCAGATTAATGCGATTTTCCCGGGCGGCAATGTAATTCTGGGCAGCGCGACGGCGGTTGGCG
>JAPUKZ010000141.1 GCA_027295405.1 Gammaproteobacteria bacterium | reverse complement strand
ATCCCCTCCGACAGCGAGGAGGAATACGTATACCCGATTCCGCTGGTCAATGTGGCCACTCTTTTCGAGGCAGCTGTCAAAGCCTCCAACAACACCTGCGTGGGCCTCAACATGGCCCAGCAGTACCACTACGAATCGGCCTCGGTGATCATCCTGGCCATGCTGGCGGCGCCCTCCGTGGAACAGGGTATCAGCTGCCTGTGCCGCTATGACCAGTTTATCGACACCGGTATCGAGACCCGCTTCAATCCCACGCAGGAGCCGGTTCAGTTTAGCGCCGGCCTGATCGATCTTGGTGGCGCCCGGGTGGACCAGCTGAACGAATACCTGCTGGCGTTTGTGGTGCAGATACTCAATACCGCCACGCGCAAGCGCATGCCGGTAAAGGAAGTGTGGTTCCGCCACGACTGCGACCAGAACGCGGCCGCGCTGGAGGAGCATTTCAAAGCCAGGGTCAAGTTTGGCCAGCATGACAACTGCCTTTTCTTCAAGCGGGAATTCCTGCGCGAGCGTTTCCTGACCAGTAACAACCTGCTGTTCGATATTCTCACGGACGCCCTGAAAACCTATTTTGCCGCGGGCCCCGAGAAGGCCGGCATTATCGACGCGGTGTACCGGGAGATCCTGCGCCAGAGTGGGACCACTGTACCCAGCATGGAAACCATTGCCGCCAGCCTGGCCCTGTCACCCCGAACCCTGCGGCGGCGTTTGGCCGAGGAGGGATACAGCTTCCAGGAAGTCAAGAATATGGCGCGCGACCGGCGTGCCAAATACTACCTTAGCAGCACCAACCTGACCCTGTCGGAAATTGCCTTCGAACTCGGCTATTCGGAGCTCAGCGCTTTCAGCCGGGCCTTTCGCAGCCGGGCCGGGGAAGCCCCCCAGGCCTATCGCGACAAACTGAAACAATTCATTCGAGCTTAAGCCTATGCCGCAGCAAGATAACGCCAATCTCTACGCGTTTTACCAGAACGCCTTTCCCGCGGACCGCAGCACCACCCTGCTGACAACCGTCACCGGCAATACGTTTTCTTACGCCGATGCAGAACGCTGCTCGGCGCAAATTGCCAACTGCCTGCTGAACCTGGGTGCACAGATAGGGGACCGGGTTACCGTACAAGTGGAAAAATCCCCCGAGGCCCTGTGTCTCTACCTCGCCTGCTTGCGCGCCGGACTGGTTTTTCATCCCCTCAACACGGCCTATCAGGCCAATGAACTGGAGTTTTTCCTCACCAATGCCGAACCGACGATCGTCGTGTGCGATGGCAAGGGGGAAGAGCTGCTGTCTTCCCTGGCGCCAAAACCCCGGGTTAAGCAGGTTCTGACCCTTAACAGCGACGGCAGCGGCAGCTTGATGGAAGGGGCGGCAGAGTGCTCTGGAACACTTGATCCCGTGGCTCGCAAAGGCGACGATCTTGCCGCCCTGCTCTACTCATCGGGCACTACCGGGCAGCCCAAGGGGATTATGCTGACCCATGCCAATTTGGCCAGCAATACCGCCACCCTGGTGAAGGCCTGGGATTTTACCGAACAGGACTGCCTGCTGCACGCCCTGCCCATTTTCCATGTCCACGGCTTATTCGTCGCCCTGGGCTGTGTCCTGGGCAGCGGCGCCAGCATGCGCTGGCTGGACCGTTTCGACACCAAGGACGTACTGGCATCCCTGCCAGGCTGCACGGTGATGATGGGCGTACCCACCTACTACACCCGGCTGTTGGCCACACCCGCCTTCGACCGCGCCAGTTGTGAATCTGTGCGCCTGTTTATATCCGGTTCCGCCCCGCTGCTGGCGGATACCTTTGCCGAGTTCGAGCAGCGCACCGGTCACGCCATTCTGGAACGCTACGGTATGACCGAAACCAGCATGAACACCTCTAACCCCTTACAGGGAGAAAGGCGCCCGGGAACAGTGGGTATGCCACTACCCGGTGTGGACCTGCGGGTCGTGGATGGTGAGCAGCAAGAACTACCCCCGGGTGAACCCGGTGATCTGCAGGTACGAGGCCCGAACGTTTTCCCGGGTTACTGGCGGCTGCCGGATAAGACGGCCGAGGACTTTACCGCTGACGGCTACTTCAATACCGGTGATCAGGCCGTTATTGATGCCGACGGCTATGTCTCCATCGTCGGTCGGGCCAAGGACATGATCATCAGCGGCGGGCTCAATATCTACCCCAAGGAGATCGAGTTACTGCTGGACGACATGGATGGCGTCGCGGAATGCGCTGTTATCGGCGTTCCCCACCCGGACTTTGGCGAATCAGTGGTCGCGATCATTGTTCCCGCCGCCAGCGGTGCGCCGGATGCCGAGAGCGTGGTCAGCTATGCTCGCCGGCAACTGGCTAATTTCAAGGTGCCGAAACAGGTGCACTTTGTCGATGAACTACCGCGCAACGCCATGGGTAAAGTACAGAAAAAACTGCTCAGGGAACGCTACAGCGCAGCCGATTGAGCCAGATACAGGTTGTTGATGGCTTCAAAATTGTAAGGGCGGATGCTGAGAGCAAAATATTATGCCTCCCGTCAATACCTTGTCCCTTTTTGTCTATCAGGTTTTAAAACATTGCCTTATCCTGACCCTATACGAATAAATAACAGGGAGCCTGCCAATGCCAAGCAGTCGACGTCGATTTCTTTACAATTCCGGCGGCCTGGGTTTGGCCCTGGCCGTGTCGCCGCTGACGGCGTTTTCCTCCACGCCAGCCGCGGCCCCGGAATCACTCGCCAGCTTGCCGGCGGATATAACCGACCTGACAAGTTCGCAGCTTTCTACCGCAATCCGGCAACGGCAGGTGAGTTGTCGCGAAGTGATGCAGGCTTATCTGCAGAGAATCAATCGCTACAACCCCCTGTATAACGCCATTGTCGGTATGCCCGATCAGGGGACATTGATCAACCAGGCTGCAGCCGCAGATGAAGCCCTGAACAGGGGGGAATACCGGGGCTGGATGCACGGGATGCCCCACGCGGTAAAGGATCTCTCCAATGTGCGCGGGCTGGTAACCAGCAGCGGTTCCCCGATATTTGCCAACACTGTACCGAAGGCAGACGATATCTTCGTCGAGCGAATTCGCGCCCAGGGAGCTATTTTTATCGGCAAAACCAATGTGCCGGAGTTTGGCCTGGGATCCCAGTCCTATAACCCTGTCTATGGTACAACGCGCAACGCCTACAACCCCGAGTTGTGTGCGGGCGGCAGTAGCGGGGGTGCAGCCTGCGCCATGGCCACGCATATGGTGCCGGGCGCCGATGGCAGCGATATGATGGGCTCTTTACGTAATCCCGCTGCTTACAACAATGTGATCGGCTTTCGCCCCAGCCAGGGGCGTGTACCCCACCCCGGCAGTGACCTGTTCTTCCAGCAGCTTGGCTACGAGGGAGCCATGGGGCGATGCGTAGAAGATACCGTTCGTCTGCTCGGCACCATGTCCGGATACGATGCGCGGGTCCCCATGAGCCTGCGCGACCGGGTGGCAGCATTCAAGCCAGCTACCGGCACCGAACTGAAGCAGGTTAAGGTGGGCTGGATGGGTGATTTTAATGGTGCCCTGGCGACTGAGCCCGGGTTGCTGGCATTGTGCGAACGAGCGTTAGCACAGCTTTCCCAGCAGGGTACCGTGGTGGAAAAGTGCACACCGGACTACGACATGGCGCGGCTGTGGCAGACCTGGCTTACGCTGCGCCACTGGACGATCTGTGGCTCAGCCAAGCCGCTGTACGATAACCCGGACACCAGAAAACTCCTTAAGCCGGAAGCCGTGTGGGAAATTGAGGGCGGACTGGAACTGAGTGGCCTGGAGCTGACGACAGCTACCGTGGGCAGGAGTGACTGGTATCGGGCCTTGCTCAAACTATTTGAACGCTACGATTTTCTGGTATTGCCAACAGCACAGGTATTTCCCTTCTCTGCGGATATCCATTGGCCGAAAGAAATCAACGGCAGGACTATGGATACCTATCACCGCTGGATGGAGGTAACGATCGGCGGGACTTTATCCGGCTGTCCGGTGGTCAACCTGCCTGCGGGTTTTGATGCACAGGGGCGCCCGATGGGTTTGCAGTTTATCGGGCCGATGGGGGAAGACAGTCGAGTGCTTGAATTCGCCCTGGCTTACGAAGCAAGCGTGGATCACCTGGCCAGAAGGCCGGTTTTGAAGGAAAGCCTGTCGGACGTGCCGGCAATAACTATAAGGAGCTTTTGACGTGGTCATCTACGGTGTGGCTTTACTGTCCGCTTGTACGCTAACGGGCCTGTATCTCGGTGAATTACTGGGTGCGGCTATTGGCGTGCAGGCAAACGTTGGCGGTGTTGGAATCGCGATGCTGCTGTTGCTGGTGATGGTGCACTTTGCCGGCGAGAACTTTCGTACGGATGCCTTGTCCGCCCACGGCATTTACTAATGGAGCGCATTGTTTATCCCGATCATCGTGGAGATGGCTGCCAATCAGAATGTTCTGGCAGCGATAGC
>JAPUKZ010000140.1 GCA_027295405.1 Gammaproteobacteria bacterium | reverse complement strand
TCCAGACAATCTTCAACAGTTACTCGTGCCATCTAATCAGTCCTGTGGTTCACTTTCAATAGCTGACCTGAAGGCCGGTTTGGGCCTCACAGGTCGGCAAACTATGGATCGGGCGGTTGGCACCGGCCCGGGAGAACCGTGCAGTATAACAAAAACATTGACTTACGACAGCAATTCGGAGAGTAAACTTTGCCAGCGCTGGCCCTGCACCGAAGCACGCAAGCGGTGGCAATCGAGAATACATTCCAGCTCCTGCAGCGCGGTGTCAAAATCGTCGTTGACGACGATGAAATCAGACTGCGCGTGGTGCGAAATCTCATCCACCGCCTCGGCCATACGCCGCTGGATAACCGCGGGATCGTCCTGTCCGCGTTTGAACAATCGTTGTTGCAGGGCCTCCCGGGAGGGCGGGAGAATGAAAATGGAGACACTGTCCGGCTGCAGCCGCGTGATTTGCCCGGCACCCTGCCAGTCGATCTCGAGAATCACATCCAGGCCGGAGGCCAGCTGTTGCGACACCCATTCCTGGGAGGTGCCGTAAGAATTGTCGAAAACGCGCGCGTGCTCCAAAAACGCGTCCCGGGCCAGCATGTCCTGAAAAACGGTGTCAGTCACGAAGTGATAATTGACCCCCTCCTGCTCACCCGGCCGCATGGGCCTGGTGGTGTGCGAGACAGACACCCGCAACTGTTGGCAGCGTCTGATCAGCGCCTCGACGAGGCTGGTTTTTCCCGCTCCACTGGGAGCGGACACTGTAAACAGTGTCCCGGGGCTATTCATATTCGGGGGGTCTACTCCAGGTTTTGTATCTGTTCGCGCATCTGCTCGATGAGCACTTTCAATTCTACCGCGTTTTGGGTGGTGGTGTTGGAAATAGACTTTGCGGAAAGCGTGTTGGCCTCGCGGTTGAGCTCCTGCATCAGGAAGTCCAGGCGCCTGCCGCAGGGGCCGCCCTTGGCCAGCACCCGCTCTACTTCTTCGACATGCACCTGCAGGCGATCCAGCTCTTCACCGACATCCGCTTTGTGGGCTTGCAGAACCAGCTCCTGCTCCAGTCGCTGCGGCTCCAGCTCGGTATCGATTTCTGCCAGCCGCTTCTCGATACGCTGCCGTTGTTGTTGCAGCAATTCCGGTAGCAGCGAGCGGACTCTGGCAAGCTCGGTGTTCACTCGCTGTAGCCGCTCGCCAATGAACTGCCCCAATTTGGCGCCCTCCCGGGCCCGGTTGTCAGCCAGCCCGGCCAGGGCCTGCTTGAAGACTTCGGTTGCCAGCGCCAGAACTTCATCGGCGCCGCTCTCTCCCTGCTCGAGAATTCCCGGCCACAGCAAAATATCCAGCGCCGACACTGCGGGGGGATTTTCCAGTAGCTGCTCCACCTCGCCAATTGCCTGAAGCAAACTCTGCAGTTTTTGCCCGTCAATCACCAGAGCGGTGGCGCCAGGTTGTTCTGCTTGCCAGCGCAACTGGCATTCGACTTTGCCGCGGGACAGGTGGCTGCGCAGCAGGTCACGCCAGCCCGGTTCGAGCCCGCGCAATTGTTCCGGCAGCTTGAAGCTGCAGTCGAGATAACGGTGATTGACAGAACGCAGTTCCACCACTAGGGCTCCCTGGCTACACGCGCCGCACTCCCGGGCGAACGCCGTCATGCTGTTGATCATTCTTAACGCCTCTGTTGTCAGCTGAGTTTAGCAGTACTGACATAAACGCTACCAGTTTGACGTATAATCGCCCGCCCCAGCCAGAAAATGTGACTCCCTATGTCCCGACCCAGTCGCCGCCAGCCCGACCAGCTGCGCGAAATCTCGATAACTCGCAATTTTACCCGCCATGCGGAGGGTTCCGTGTTAATCGCTTTCGGCGACACCCGGGTAATTTGTACGGCCAGTGTCGAACAGTCGGTACCCCGGTTCCTGCGAGGCAAGGGGCAGGGCTGGGTGACCGCAGAGTACGGCATGTTGCCGCGCTCTACCGACAGCAGAATGGGGCGCGAGGCGGCGCGTGGCAAGCAGGGTGGACGCACCGTTGAGATCCAGCGTTTGATCGGCCGCTCCCTGCGCGCGGCGGTGGACCTCAAGTTGTTGGGTGAACACAGCATCATCATTGACTGCGACGTGATTCAGGCGGACGGTGGCACCCGTACCGCCTCCATAACCGGCGCTTGCGTTGCCCTGGTCGACGCGCTGCGATACCTGCAGCGCAACGGGCATATTGACTCAGACCCGCTGCGGCAAATGATTGGCTCGGTATCGGTGGGCGTGGTTGACGGGACCCCGGTTCTGGACCTGGATTATCCGGAGGACTCCAGCGCGGACACTGACATGAACGTGGTCATGGCGGAAGATGGCAAATTCATTGAGGTCCAGGGAACCGCTGAAGGTAATACCTTCAGCCGTGAGCAGCTGAATGCGATGCTGGATCTGGCCGGGCAGGGCATATCTGAGCTGATCGCCATACAGAAAAACGCCCTGGGTACACTAGTAAACGCCAGCGTTCAGACCGGCTCCAGATCGTAATCCATGATCACCGGTGCGTGGGTCGAGAATTTCTGGCCGGTGTAGATTGCGCCGTATTCGATAGCGTACTTGAGCCCCTGTGATACCAGGTGATAATCGGTGCGCCAGCCGTTGCTGTCGCGATTTCCGTCCGGCCAGTAGCTGAATTCGTCACTGTCGGAATTGATTTCGCGAAAGGCATCGACGTAATCCAGAGCCAGCGTTTCATCCATCCATTGCCGCTCTTCTGCGAGGAAGCCGGAACGGGTACTGTTCTGTTCAGTGTCCTGAACATCAGCCGCGGTGTGTGCCAGGTTCCAGCCACCGCAAATAATGAACTCCCGGCGCTTGTTGCGTATCTTGCCCAGATGGCCCTGTAGCATGGACAGGAATTCCGCTTTGCGCGCGGCCTCCTCGCTGCCACCTTCGCCCCCGCCGGGTACCAGGATGCAGCCGACGCTGATATTGGAATAGTCCGCCTGAATGTAGCGACCTTCCATGTCAAAATCGGTGAAACCCAGCCCCGTCATAATGGCTTTGGGCAGCTCCTTGCAGTAGATAGCGACCCCATTGTTCTTCCCCTCTACCGAGTCGAAGAAATAGGCGTTGTAGCCCTCCGGGAAGTAGGTGTCCGCTTGCAGGTCGTACTCTGAACAGCGCAAGTCCTGCACGCAGATGAAATCCGCATCCTCATCCTGCAACCACTGGTAAAAACCGCTATCAGCCGCACTCTGAATCCCATCAGCGCTGAAACTGATGATTCTCATTCTTGGCTCCTTAGTGGAAGAGCTTGTATAATACCCGGTACGGCATTCGCAATGTGCCGGGACACAGCCGCAACGGATATTATGAATTCTTGATACCGCTGGCACTGGCCGATCATTTATACAGCATTATTGAGATGCTTGAAACCATTGGCGGGAATCATCCGCTCACAACACCTGGACAGTAATGAAAGAACACCAACTATCCTTTATCGAGCTGGCGCGGTCGGTCGAGGCGCTAAAGTTTGGTGAGTTTACCCTGAAGTCGGGTCGTTTGAGCCCCTATTTTTTCAATGCCGGGGCATTTTGCAGTGGTTCCGCACTGGCGGCGATCGGGCAGTGTTACGCCGCCGCTATTGTCGATTCGGGTGTGGAGTTTGAGGTGCTGTTGGGCCCCGCCTACAAGGGCATCCCGCTGGCCGCGACGGTGGCGGTCGCTCTGTCGCAGCAGTATGACCGCGATGTCCCCTATGCCTATAATCGCAAAGAGGCCAAGGATCACGGTGAGGGTGGGGTTATGGTCGGCGCGCCCTTGCGGGGTCGGGTGCTGGTAGTGGACGATGTGATTACCGCCGGTACGGCGATTCGCGAAGTCATGTCCATCATTCGCGCAGAGGGCGCCACTTGCGCCGCTGTGGTGGTGGGGCTGGACCGGCAGGAGCGGGGTCAGGGTAAACTCTCGGCGATCCAGGAGCTTGAGCAAGAGTTCGATTTACAGGTGATCAGCATCATCAACCTGCAGAATTTGATCCGCTATCTGGGAACACTGGGTGCCGAGGCCCGGGGATTGGTACAATCAATGCAAAATTACCGGGCAGACTATGGTATTTTATGACTTGTCGAAGTGCTGGGTAAGCTTATATATTTGGACGTCTTTTTTCTGAATAATAGTAATTTATGTTTGTGATTCGAAAGACAGGCACTCTCTTGGCCGCCACCACGCTGGTGGTGTCGTCTGCGTGGGGGGCCGGCTACCTGTATCGCTATGTGAACAATGAAGGCACGATAGTGATTGGCGACAACGTACCCCCTCAGTTTGTGCGCCGGGGTTACGAGGAGCTGAACTCTGATGGCTCGGTGAACAGGGTGATAAAACCGAGCTTGAGCGAGGACGAGAAGGGCAATCGCTCCCAGGAGTGGATTGCGCAGGAATTGGCAGAGGCAGAGGCCAAGCGCCTGCGCAAATACGATGAGTCGTTGTTACTGCGCTACAGCAGCATTGAGGATATCGAAGCGGCCCGGGATCGGGGCCTGGGTGAGCTGAAAATTCGCATTAGCATCTTGCGCAGCAATGTCCGCTCACTCAAGCACCAGGTGGAGAACAACCAGGCCCGGGCTGCGGACATCGAGCGCAGCGGTGGTACGGTTTCGGTGGAAATCGTTGCAGCCTTAGATGGCTTGCGCGGCGAAATTGTGGAGGCCGAGCGGGGAATTGCTGAGCGCTCCCGGGAAATGGAGGTGGTCAACGGCGGCTACCAGCGCGATATCGATCGTTTCGCGCTGTTGTTGGACAAGGTACGGCTACGCAATCAACGGTCCGCAGCTGGCAACTAATTCAGGTGCTCAACCGGAGAGCGTCGCCTGGCCGGTATTGGTGCTCGCCAGACTCTCGCGAAAAAATTCAGCGCTGAGTTGTTGCCACTGATCAGGCCAGTTCTCAGTCGGTAAGCGTTGAAATCCACTGCGTACAAACTGCGATATTCTGCCCTCTGCCGCGGCCAGTAGCAGGTTAGCCGCAGTGTTTACCGGCAGGGCCGGGCGCAGGCCTTCGCGCATTTCTGCCTCGCGCAACACTTGTTTCAGCTGGGTTTCGAAGCGATCAAACAACTGCGCTACCCGCGTGTGCAAGCGCTCGGTCTCCCCGGTCAGGGCATCGCCGGTCATGATCCTGGTGATACCCGGGTTGCGCTCGGCGAATCCCAGCAATAATGACAGCATTTTCTCGCAGCGACTTATAACATGCGGATCTTCCGCCAGGATGACATTAATGCGCGAAAACAAGGTCTCTTCAATAAACTCAATCAGGCCCTCGAACATTTTGGATTTGCTGGGGAAATGTCGGTACAGGGCAGCTTCGGATACGCCCACCTGCTTCGCCAGTCTCGCTGTGGTGATTCTCTCGCCAGGGGCTGCCTCCAGCATTTGAGCCAGAGCTTCAAGAATTTGCTGCCGACGCTGAGACTTTCTCGGTGACATGGTTGAAGGGGCATCTTCTCTAGATTGACGGAGTCATGCTAGCGGTAACACTGAGGCGCTGCAATCAAAAGCATCACCAGAGTTTTCTTTTTTATGTACAGGAGGCTGCGGGCCGCGCCGGCGGTATGTCTCGGTAGCCATGGAGGGTGCGGCCGGCGTCCCGGTGGCCGGCGCCCGGAGAGCGAGGCTCCGTGTTGCAGACTGGAGGTGGCTGCGGGCGCCCGGACTAGCTGCGATTGGTGATGAGCGTGCCCACGCCTTCGTCGGTAAACATCTCCAGCAGTATGGCATGCGGGACCCGGCCATCAATGATGTGGGAGCTGGCCACGCCAGCCTTCACGGCTTCCAGCGCGCAGCGGATCTTGGGCAACATACCGCCCTGGATGGTGCCGTCCCCAATCAGCGTATCTACCTCTTTGGTGCTCAATCCGGTGAGGATCTCACCGTCGGAGTTTGACAGGCCGGCGACATTGGTCAGCAGCATCAGTTTTTCTGCTTGCAAGACTTCCGCCAGCTTTCCCGCGACCAGATCTGCGTTGATGTTATAGGTGCTGCCATCCCTGCCCACCCCGATCGGGGCGATTACCGGTATGAAATTGCTGCCCTGTATCATGTCCAGCACTTCAACGTCGATCTGCTCAACCTCACCCACATGGCCAATATCGATAATCTCCGGCGCCTGCAAATCGGGGCTGTCGCGGGTTACCGACAGTTTCCGCGCCCGAATGAACTGGCCGTCCTTGCCGGTGATACCAATCGCTTTGCCCCCATTGCGGTTGATTGCCGAAACAATCTCTTTATTAACACTGGCCCCGAGCACCATTTCAACCACGTCCATGGTAGCGCTATCGGTGACTCGCATCCCATCCACGAACTCGGATTTGATACTGAGCTTTTCCAGCAACTGGCCGATCTGTGGCCCACCGCCATGTACCACGATAGGGTTGACCCCCACCAGTTTCATGAGCACCACGTCGCGGGCAAAACTCTCCTGAAGTTCCGGATCGACCATGGCGTTGCCGCCGTACTTCACGACCACCGTTTTGCCGGTGAAGCGTTGAATATAGGGCAGTGCCTCGGTCAAAACGCGGGCGATGTTGAGTGCTGATTTTCTTTTCAGTGACATCAATGCTTCCGCCGCCATGAATTCACGGGGCTGCTGACCGCCTTCAAAATCCCGGGTCCAGATCCGCGTCGACCAGTGCAATCTGGGTCCTGAACTGTTGCATTATTCGCTCCAGCGCATCGGTGTCACGTGCCTCGAAACGCGCAGTCAGCGCGGGTAAGGTATTGGACGCTCGCAGTAATCCCCAGCCGTCGTTATAGTCTACCCGGATGCCGTCCAGGGTGGTGATCTTTCCCGGAGAAAAATCACCCTGCTCAATAATTTGCTCGACCAGCTTGAATTTAGCCCCCTCGCTTACCGGGATTCTGATTTCCGGCGTGCTCTCCGTCTCGGGAAAGTCTTCCAGCAGGGGGGCCAAACCGGATTCGGAACTGCTCAAAATCTCAGCCAGTCTGGCGGCGGCGTACATACCGTCATCAAACCCGAACCAGCGCTCACCGAAGAAGATGTGCCCTGAGAACTCACCCCCCAGTAGCGCCCCGGTTTCGAGCATCTTTTCCTTCATGAACGAGTGTCCGCTTCGCCACAGGATGGGGCGACCGCCGTAGCGGCTGACTAACTGGATGAGGTGGCGACTGCATTTGACGTCGAAGATAATATCAGCGCCCGGGTTGCGCGCGACAATGTCCTGGGCAAACAGCATCAGGAGCTTGTCGGTTCGAATAATCTCTCCCTCGGGTGAGATGATTGCCAGCCTGTCGCCATCGCCGTCAAAGGCCACCCCAAGGTCAGCTTTTTCGGCTTTTACCCGCGCCTGCAAGTCGGCCAGGTTGGCGTCAACCGAGGGGTCGGGATTGTGATTGGGGAAAGTGCCGTCAATATCGCAGTACATGGGTACCACCTCACAACCCAGCTCCTCCAGCAGCTCTGGTGCAACCGCTCCGGCCAGACCATTGCCTGCGTCCACCACCACTTTCAGGGGTACCGCAATGGCCATGTCGGCGACAATGGTTTCTATGTAGTCCTCCACCACGTCCTGCTTGAGCAGGCGCCCGGAACCCTCGCTGAATTTATTTTCCTGCACCAACTCGAGCAGGTTCTGGATTTCGTCTCCGGCCAGGGTCTTGCCATTGATGACAATCTTCAGGCCGTTGTACTCGGGCGGGTTGTGACTGCCGGTAATCATCACGCCGGATTTGCTGTCCAGGGTATGGGTGGCGTAGTACAGCAGCGGCGTGGGCACGACGCCGATATCAATGACATCCCGGCCGCTATTGAGTAGGGATTTGACCAGGGTGTTCTTGATCCCCGGGCTGGAGTTGCGACCGTCACAGGCGACAATAACCGCCTGCTGGCCACGCTCCTGTGCCAGGGTGCCCAGCGCTCCACCGATGCGGGTGATCAACTCTTCATTCAGTTCAGAGTCGACCAGGCCGCGGATGTCATAGGCCCGGAAGATATGTATCGGTAAGTCGCTATCCTTCTCTGGCGCCATCTCCTGTGCGGGAACCGGCTCGTCCCTGTCGAGCTCGTCATCGAATTCGTCAATCATGCTGGTCTTCTGGAACATGGGGTCGGAGAGCCCGCCATCGCCTTCGGTTCTGCGTCGCGTGACTTTCCTTTTACTCCTGCTGGCCGCCTTGACGGCCTGGCGCTGTGTCGCCCGTCGCAACTGCTTTGCCAGCGGAACCAGCACCGGCATGCCCAGTTCCAGTGGAGTCTTCTTCTCCGCGCTGGCGCCAATCCGCTCAACCTCAGCCACCAAAAAGCGCTGGAAGAAAATCAGCAGGTAAAACAGGGCGCCAAGGCTTGCAATTATTGTGACGACCATGACCGCGGTAACCGGCAGGGTGTCGATCTGCAGGGTGCTCAGTAGTTGGTTTGAAGGGGTATAGATCAGATGCCAGCGACCGGAATTCAGCTCTACCCGGGTTTCATAGTCTGTGGCATCACCAGTGCCGGCGACCGCAATTTCGTCGGTGCGCGAGAAGTTTCCGTTGCGGTACACCTGTTGCAGTGAGGAGCGGCCGTTTTCGCTGTGCATTGCCCCCAGCACGTCCGAGATCACCTGATTATCAAATGTGCCCAGAATAACCGCACGCTGCTCGGTACCCCTGGGGTGAACGATCAACTGTGCCAGGGAGGTTAGCCAGGCCCCTTCGAACTGGTAGGACTCGGGTGAGGTGTCCTCTCCCTCCCCGGCACGACGCAGCAGGTCGACCTCGATATGGTTGCGCAGGCCATCGCTGCCGCTCTTCAGGCCAGCGGTGCCCATAGCGCCAATCGGCACCACCCGCAGGCTGACTGCCCCGGGGAAATAATCCATCATCGCCTTCTCAAACAGGGCGATATCGTCGGCCCCGGAACTGGTTACCGCCGAAATTGCCAGAGGCGACCTGGCCGCCGCGGCCAGTCGTTCCTGGACCTGTCGGAACAGCAGTTCCACGTTCGCCGATTGCTGCACCGCGTAGGTGTTGGTCACGCGCCGGATCTGCCTATCCTGCAGGTCAGCCTCGCGCAGTAACAGCAGATAGCCAAATCCACCCACGGTCGGGACGAGAATGACGACCAGGGCAGTAATCCAGAGCTTATGCAGTACATTGCCCTTGCTGGATATCCCCTGCGGATTCTCAGTAGCGGGCTTTTGTCTTACGAATTTCAGCATGTCTTCGCGAATTCCCCAAAACAGATGTAATAATATCCGGTGTCAGCAGACCCTGTCTTTATTTTTACGCTGCGGGCGCTGCTGGATAGCGTGCGGCAATTGTTTCAATCAGGATTCTGGCCAGCTGTTCCTTTGAGGTCAGTTCCACCTCATTGCGGCCCCCCGGCCAGAGAATGACGGCGGCGTTATTATCGCTGTTGAAGCCTCCCTCGCTGGTCGCCACGTCGTTGGCGACAATCATGTCCAGATTCTTTTTTTGTAACTTGGCGAGGGCGTAACTCTCCACGTTCTGTGTTTCAGCGGCAAAGCCAACAGTAAAAGGCCGCTCTGCACCGCTTGCTATTGTGGCAACTATATCAGGATTACGCACCAGTTCGATCTGCATGTGCTCGCTGGATTTCTTGATCTTTTGTTCGGCGGCAGCGACGGGCCGGTAGTCGGCCACCGCGGCGCTGGCTATGAATATGTCGCATTGACCCAATTCCGCCTGGGCTGCCTGCAGCATGTCTTCGGCGCTGATTACATCCACTCGCCTTACCCGATCAGGTGTGGCCAGGCTGACGGGGCCACTGATGAGGGTAGTAATTGCACCCGCATCAGCGGCGGCCCGGGCGATCGCAAACCCCATCTTGCCGGAGCTGTGGTTGCTGATGTAACGCACCGGATCAAGGGCCTCCCGGGTAGGGCCTGCAGTGATGACAAGCCTGCGGCCATCCAGCAAGTCGCGGGAAAACAGGCCGGCTACATCCTCTGCGATCAGCTGCGGCTCTCGCATGCGCCCGGGGCCGATGTCGCCGCAAGCCTGGGTGCCGTGCGCGGGTCCCAGCAGGCGAGTGCCCCGCTGTTCCAGCATTGCTATATTGTCGGTCGTGGCCGGATCTTTCCACATGCCCTGGTTCATGGCCGGTGCCACCAATACTTGTGCAGACGTTGCCAGGCACAGGGTCGTCAACAGGTCATCGGCCCGGCCAGCCGCCAGTCTCGCTATGAAATCAGCGGTCGCGGGGGCCACCAACACCAGGTCTGCCCAGCGAGCGAGTTCTATATGCCCCATCGCGGCCTCGGCTTCGTTGTCCAGCAGTTCCTGGTGTACCGGATTCCCTGACAGAGCCTGCAAGGTGAGGGGGGTGATAAATTCCGTGGCCCCCCGGGTCATCACAACCCGCACCTTGGCGCCACGCTCTTGCAACTCTCGCACCAGCAGCGCCGCCTTGTAGGCAGCGATGCCGCCGGTAATTCCCAGCACCACGTGGCGATTGAAAAGTTGCCCCATTTACTTGACCGATTACGGGAAATGAGTAATAACTAAGTAAGATAACACTCAGTCAGTGGATTTGACACCGAGCTCAGTAACTCAAGGAGGAGGAGAATGAGTATAGCCCAATGGCCCCCGGGGGAAGGTCCGCGGGATAAGTTGTTGCTGCGCGGCAGCGCCGCCCTGTCTGACGCCGAGTTGCTGGCGGTGTTGCTGGGTACGGGCTGTCGCGGGTGCAATGTTCTGGAGTTGGCGCGGGCTTTGCTGCTCCGCTTTGGAAGTTTACACGGCATCATGTTTGCCAGCCGCGCAGAAATGCAGGCAGAGGCAGGCATGGGGGCGGCCAAATTCGCGCTTTTGCAGGCAGCGCTGGAGCTGGCCCGCCGCCGCGCCCTGGAAGACTTGCAGCGTGGCGCGGTACTCAACAGCCCCGAGAAAACCCGGCATTTTTTTAGCTGTCACCTGTCAGACAATAGCCGCGAGGTGTTCAGCTGTCTGTTTCTGGACAGCCAGCATGCGGTTATCTGCTGTGAAAACCTGTTCTGGGGTACCTTGGACGGGGCGGCGGTGTATCCGCGTGAGGTGGTGTCCCGCGCCCTGCAACTGCAGGCAGCGGCGGTCATCTTCGCCCACAACCACCCCTCCGGGGTGGCTGAACCCAGCCAGGCGGACCGGCGCATTACCGAGCGCTTGCAAGCGGCCCTTCTGTTGGTGGATATCCGGGTACTGGATCATATCATCGTCGGCCGCGGACAGCAGTTTTCCTTCGCGGAGCGGGGTTTGTTGTAGAGCTGCGGGGCCTGTTGCAGAACCGGTGAGGCTCGCGCAAGCCATTGAAGAACAAGAGAATAGACGCTGGTTTTTTCTTGCTATGGGCGGGTGCTTCTGGTATAAAGTCGCGCTCCGTTTGGCAGGCACCCCGCAGGCGCACGGTGTCCAGCACTTTTTTAGACTTTTCCCGATGTGGGAACGAGAAGATCATGGCAAGAGTATGTCAGGTTACAGGTAAGCGCCCGGTCACCGGAAACAATGTGTCCCATGCGAAAAACCGGACCAAACGCCGTTTTTTGCCGAATTTGCACAATCACCGGTTCTGGGTTGAATCCGAGAAGCGTTTTGTCAGCCTGCGAGTGTCCAGCAAGGGCATGCGTATCATTGATAAAAAGGGTATTGAGCAAGTGCTCGAGGATATCCGCGTTCGCGGTGGCAAGGTTTAAGCGGCTGGCCCGCAAGGAGTTCTGAGATGAGAGAGAAGATCAAGATGGTATCCTCCGCAGGGACCGGACACTATTACACTACCGACAAGAACAAGCGCACCACACCGGACAAGCTGGAGATGAAGAAGTACGATCCGGTTGTACGCAAGCACGTGATGTACAAGGAATCCAGGATCAAATAGGATTCTGCATCACCCGGTGAAAAAACCCCGCTAGAGCGGGGTTTTCTCTTATGCCTGAACTCCCTGAAGTAGAAACCACCCGCCTCGGCATTGCTGCCCACGCCTGCGGAGAGCGCGTTACCGAAGTTGTGGTGCGCGATGCCCGCTTGCGCTGGCCGGTGCCCGCAGAGTTGTGCACGCAGCTGCCTGGTTCCCTGATTCAATCGGTGCAGCGCCGCGGTAAGTACCTGCTGTTTCGCACCGATAGCGGTACCCTGATTGTGCACCTGGGCATGTCCGGTTCCCTGCGAGTGCTTGAGACTGCAGCCGCGCCGACCAAACACGACCATGTGGACATTCTGCTCGGCAACGGCCGCATCCTGCGCTACAACGACCCGCGCCGCTTTGGCTGTATGTTGTGGACGTTGGAGGATCCCCAACAGCATGTGCTGTTGCGGAATCTGGGGCCTGAACCACTGCGGGGCGAATTTACTGCGGAGTACCTGTTCGCGCGCTCGCGCGGGCGCAAGGCGGCGGTCAAGACTTTCATCATGGACAGCCATGTGGTAGTGGGGGTGGGAAATATTTACGCTAACGAGGCCCTGTATGCTGCGGGTATTCGTCCCACCCGTGCCGCCGGTCGCGTTTCCCTGCAGAGATACGCGCAACTGGTGGCAGAGATCAAGGCGGTACTGGCGGCGGCAGTTACCCAGGGTGGTACAACCCTGCGGGACTTTGTCGGCGGGGATGGCAAACCTGGCTATTTCCAGCAACAACTGAATGTCTACGATCGCGCCGGCGAACCCTGTCGCGGCTGCGGTGAAGCACTGACGGAAACCAGGGTCGGCCAGAGAAGCACGGTTTTCTGTCGGCGCTGCCAGACCTGAGGTCGCCTCAGTTCTGGAATTTTTCCTGCAGCGCGGCATACACCGAGGCGGAGACAAACCCGGACACGTCGCCGTCCAGCGAAGCAATTTCACGCACCAGTGAGGAAGAGATGTAGGACAGCTGCTCTCCGGGAGTGAGAAACACAGACTCAAACTCCGGGTACATGGCGCGATTCATGTTGGCCAGCTGAAACTCGTATTCGAAATCAGAGACGGCCCGCAGGCCGCGCAGCACGCAGCGGGCGTTTTTACTCTTGGCAAACTCGGTCAACAGGTTGCTGAAGCCGCACACCTCAATATTGTCCAGGTGGGCGAGGGAGGTCTCGCACAAGACCAGTCGCTCTGACAGTGAGAACAGGGGGGTCTTCTTCTTACTGTCTGCGATCGCCACCACCACGTGGTCGAACAGTTGCGCCGCGCGTTCAACCAGGTCGATATGGCCGTTGGTGATGGGGTCGAAGGTACCGGGATAGATGACGGTTTGCATAGCTAGTGTCCTGGAGGCCGGTCCCTGCATGCTAACAAATTAGCTGAGGCGTACAAATAGCTGATAGCGAACCTCGCCTGCGGTTTTGCCGCGATGCAGCTGCCAGTTTCCCGGCAGCACCGGTTCGGGCTCCCGGCGGCTGGCTTCAACGTAAATCCGGGCATCGCCAGCCAGCCAGTCTCGCTGTTCCAGCGTTGCGCTCACTGGACCCAGCAGCCCCTGGTCAAAAGGCGGGTCCAGGAACACGATATCCATTGGCGCATGCTCGGAACGGCCGCGCTGCAGAAATTCCCTGGCATCAGCCTGCAGACAGTGACCGTTACTGGCCGCAAGGGTCTGCAGATGGGTGTTGATATTGGCGCAGTTCTGCCTGGATTTATCCAGCATCAGACAGCTGGCGGCGCCCCTGGACAGCGCCTCGAGACCCAGCGCACCACTGCCGCTGAACAGGTCAAGACAATGCGCACCCGAGACCTCTCCAACCAGCCAGTTAAACAGGGTTTCCCGGACCCGGTCCACGGTGGGGCGCAGCCCTTCGCTGGAGCGAAACAGCAGCTTGCGACCCCGCCAGTTGCCACCAATAATGCGTACCGCGCTTGTCTGTCCAGACCGGTTGGAGGCCATTACCGTGCATAACCCATAGGTGATAGGATACGCGCATTTAGCGCAAGATCGACATGAAATTTTTCCGGCGGAACAAGAACGAAACCGAAGCGGATTCCGACCCCGACGCAGACCCGATTGACGCTGGTTCAATAGCGGAGCCCGGTGCAGATGCGGTGTCAGACTCGGAGACCCGTGCAGGCCTAGAGCGCGGGGATACAGACAGCAAGCCCGGTGTCTTGAGCCGCCTTAAACGCGGTCTCAGTCGTACCAGTGAGCAACTGGCGACGGGCGTGGGCACACTGCTGTTGGGGCGCAAGGAAATTGATGCCGCCCTACTGGAAGATCTTGAGTCAGAGCTGCTCATGGCTGATGTGGGCATGGAGGCGACTCTGGAGATTGTCGGCAGGCTGACCGAACAGGTATCACGCAAGCAACTGACAGACCCGGCTGCGCTCTACGCGGGTTTGCAAAGGGAGCTCACGGATTTGCTGACGGGCAGTGAGCAAGCGCTGCAGATCGATGACCATAAACAGCCCTATGTGATATTGATGGTGGGTGTCAATGGGGTGGGCAAAACCACCAC
>JAPUKZ010000014.1 GCA_027295405.1 Gammaproteobacteria bacterium | reverse complement strand
ATCGAAGACTCTTTCCTGTTGCTCTCCGTCGGCATCCAGCCAGCCCTTCACGATCTGGATGCGATCAAGATTGGCTCCCACTGGATCCATTGCCGCCACCACCAGGAAAGTGGGTGCGAAATCGTTTTGGGGCAGTTCGCCGCCCATTGCGACCCCGGCGGACGTCGCATGACTGTAGAGGTCGGCCGCTTCCAGGTCCTGTGCTGTAAAGCCATAGCCACCATAAAATTGCACCGAGATGCGCGGCCCGGTAGTCGCGTACACTTCCCGGCGCCGCAGGGCGGCCAGTATCGCCTCGCGGCTATTTTCTGTGGCCCAGACTGCAGCCAGGCCTGATGCAGACATGGCCCAACCACTGCTCCCGGGACCGTCCTTACTGAATTTTCGCTGCTTGTTGGCGGGAATGGAATCCGTGGCCAGTTTGCCGTGAAAATTGTCCTCTTCTGCGGAAGACAGGGAGGTGTGAGAATCGGTAGAGCCAATGACGCCGAACTGGTAGGGGTTCAGGCCCAGTTGCTGCTCCAGTTGCAGGCCCAGCTTTAGCGCCTGGCGTACAAAGTCACCCGGCTGCGGCTGGTATTCGGTCCACTTACGCTGGATGTAATAGGGATAGTTTTCAAAATCGGCAAACTCATCCGCGGGGGAGAAGCGCGAGTGAGTTTCTGAATCGCCCTTGATCTGGGTGATCTCGGCCACGCGCTCCCAGTGCATTCGTTTGGCCGCATACGCTGCGGTCATCTCTGCCCCGCGCAAGCTCTTGGTGGAAAACATATAGCCCTTGGAAATATTGGAATTGTGTGGAATGGCGACGAAGTCAGCGCCGGTAGCCGCACTGGTTTCTTCCAGCCAGCTCCACAGGTCTTCCGGGAATGGGCTGTCATCCAGGCCGTAGGGGTCATACTGCTGTGCCGTGGCTGCGTTGCTGTCGGTTATAATCACCCGGTGCAGGTTGGCCCCTCCGGGAATGGAGCTCCATTCCCAGCCGATCAGTGCCGTGAACACGCCGGGCTCGTTGTAGGTGTCTGCTGTATCCGTGATGGATTTCCAGGTGTCGATCTCAACCTGTTTTGGCATCGGTAACAGGCTCAGGTCACTGTTCTCGATTGATGAGGCCTCCGCGTCCTCCAGCGGTGTCAGGTCTGGATCGGGGAGCACCGCCACGAACAGGCTGCGGCCCTCGCCACTGTCAATAGCACGGCTGAGAACGTATTCGGCCACCCGGGCCTTGATCGAATCGATTATCCCCAGCCCGGAAGTATCTACGCCATTGCGGTGTATGTTGCGGATCTCGCCCAGGAATTCGGCGTGGTCAGACACCACCAGGAAATCCAGCGGTGTGCCGATCTGTACCCTCGCCTTGTGGTAGGGGTGAACCACGGGAATGCCCCTGGCATAGCGATACGCCGTCTCCGGCATGGCGGTCAGGTTGTTGTTGGTGTAGGCATCGGATGAATAGGTGGTATGCAGGTGAGTATCGCCCCACAGGAGCTGTTTTTCCGTACCGTTGGCGGCACTGACGGCCAGCGCCAGCATGCCGGCTGATAATAAGAGACGCATGGCTTATTCCTTTACTAGTAAGTGGTTTGGGCTCAGGTCATTCTCTGTTTCTTTTGAAAAATTAGCAATTCGCCACGAGTTTATGGGACAGCAGTGGGTCTGTCCCCTATTCTACTGTGGCAAAGAGATCGCGGTCTTCGTCCGCCGAATGCGGTGTCAGCCATGAGATGATCACCAGCGCGGGTAAACCTACAAACCAACCCAGATAGGACGCCGAAAAGCCTCCCGGCTCGCCGGCCAGCGACCACGCGATCGCCGAACTACCGCCCAGTACAATACTCCAGAAGGCGCCACTAGCGGTGGTGCCGCGCCAGAACAGCAAACCCAGCATGGGGAAAAACAAGCCGGCGGCGCCAAAGGTGTAGGCGTACAGGATCAGGTCCAGCACCCGCGGCACCAGGTAGGCGATAGCAATGGCCAGTACGCCCAGCACCAGTGTCGCAACGCGGGCAATCTTCATTTGCTGCCGGCTGGTCGCCGCCGGGTTGATGCGCTTGCGATAGATGTCGTTGGTAAAAATGGCGACGGGTCCAATCAAACAGGAGTCAGCGCTCGACATCACAGCGGCCATATAGGCGGCTATGACAAACCCTGCAATGCCGGCGGGCAGCAATTCCATAATCATCAGTGGCGTTGCCAACTCCGGATCCGCAAGCTCGGGCATAAGCATACGCGCGAACATGCCAACCATGGTGCTGCCGACGGCAAACAGCGGCCACTCAATCGGCACACCGGTGAGCAAAAAGGCGGTTCGCGCTGTCTTTTCATCGCGCGCCGCGACGATCCGCTGCATCGCCGCAATGGATATGAACCACACGGGGAATATGGAAAAGAACCATCCTAGCAGTTGCTTTGCGCCGATGGCGTCCCAGTCCAGCATGCTGCGGGTTGCATCTGATGCTTCAAAGTGCGCCGCCATCGCGCTCCAGCCACCGACCTGGTAAAGACCGATCGGCACCATCAAACCCAGGATGCCTATCATCAGCACCACCATCTGGAAGACATCGGTATAGATGACGGCCTTCAAGCCACCCATCGCGGTGTAGGCCAGAATCACACCACCAGACACTGCAATAGCCAGGGACAGATCAAGCGCCATGGTTACCTGCAACAGCTTGCCGCCGGCGATTACCTGCCCGCCGACAAAGGCAAACCAGGCCAGCCCGATCACCACCGCAGCCAGAGTTCCGGTGCGCGCGTCAAAACGGGTTTCGAACAGGTCGCCCGTCGTCAGGCCGCTGACACGATCTGACCAACGCTTTACTCTGGGTACCATTAAAAATGACACCATCACCACGCTGAGCCCGGAAATCGCCACCAGCCAGGAACCCGAGATGCCCAGCGTGAAACCCAGCCCACCCATGGCAATGCTAAAGCCTCCACCCAGGTCGGTGGCTGCCGTACTGGCGGTGGTTTGCGCCAGCCCCATGTCCCTGTCGGCGGCGAGAAAGGATTCGATCTCCCGCTCACCACTGGCCGAGCGCATCACGCGTACACCAATTCCCAGCAGAATCAGGAAATAGGCAACAATGGCGATCAGGTCCAGCGTACTCAGCAAGCAGGGCTCCGGCTAGTAGCAAGGGCGACTGGGGCACCTTAACTTGAGAAGGCATTAGGCGCCATGGCCTGGTGATGAACAGCGGTACAGATTTTATCGGGGACAGACCACGGTTAATCTTTCTTCCAGGGTCGCCCCTGCTGCTCCGGGCGCCCGG
>JAPUKZ010000139.1 GCA_027295405.1 Gammaproteobacteria bacterium | reverse complement strand
ATGCTGGGATACAGGCTCTTGAAATCCAGTACCAGCACATGCTCATAAATCCCCGGCCGTGAATCGAGGACAAAACCGCCAGGGCTGCCCAGGTGCTCGGTACTGGCGTTGGGCGCAACGAAACCCGCGCGATGTAATCGGGGCAGATACAAGTGGTCGAAGGCGGCTACAGATCCCCCCAGCCGGTCCATATTGAGGCCTGTCATCTGGCTGCGGGCCACCGCGAAATCCAGCAGCCTGGCATGCTCAAAAATATCCCAGACCAGTTCGCAGTCGCGCAAGTTGTACTGCGCCAGATAATCCTTGTCTTCGCGAAACAGCTCGCCGATTTGCTCACCACGACTACTGCCGTGCAGTAACTTGCCATCACCCAGCATTTCCCGCGACACATTCTCCAACGAAAAGCTCTCAAACCGATAAGTCGCCGTGCGCAACACCTCGATACCGTCCAGAACCACCCGGCCGGGTATATTCACGGTCTTGCGCTCACCATCATCGTCGAGGTCGCGCCAGGAGGGTTGACGCCCATCACGGCCCAGGGGCAGGCGCATGCGCAGCTTGTCCGCCAGACGCTGCAGGAACCAGAAGTCGAAATTGATAACGTTCCAGCCGATCATCACATCGGGATCATAGCTGGCTATCCAGTCGCAGAATGCCTGCAGTAACTCCCGCTCGGTGGCGAAGCTGTCCACATAGGGCAAGCTGGCGCCCTCGCCACGCATAAACACCTTTTCCACCCGCTGCCCAGCGTCCAGACCATAGGCGGCAATGGAATACAGCTCGACACCCTGCATGGCGGTTTCGATATCGATCGAGAGCACCCTCAGCTGTGGCCGGTAATCCGCCTCAAACACCCGCACGGAGCCCGCTTCACCTTCCCAGGCCAGGGATCCGGATACGAAACGTTCCATCAGGAAGCGCTCGGCCGGATTGATATCCGCCTCCAGGGGTTCCAGGCCCGCCGCCTGCAACTCGTCCCGCGCCTGCCGCAATTGCCGCTGGCTGGAGAAGTAGTGAGCACTGACCGGCCGTTGCTGAAAGTCCAGCAAATCCAGTTCCCGCACCGAATGCTTGTACTTACCGGTCAGTAGCTTCCCGGCCCGGGCGGTATCCGCACTGGGCAGGACAAACACCACCTGTTGCTCGGGCACCAGCAACCGATAGGGGCCGGAGGGGGTAGTTAACCAGAACTCCAGTTCGACCCCCTGGTCGCTATCGCGCCAGTTGCGAGTGAGAATGAAACCAGTTTGTTGTTTCATGGGTTGTGCGACTTTGCCTGAGCGATTGGTTACTCTATCACCATACATTCCACAGTCTTTCCACCTACATTCCACCCACATTCAACGACAGGCAGACAAACCATGGGTAAACCAACCATAAGCGACGACCCACTTTACCAATTGCTGCGCAGTGAAAATATCAAGGAATTCAATGAGCAGCGCCAGATATTGGACAACAGCAGGTTGCGCAGTGGCGACTATCGAGGCCGTGACCTGCGCAACATGGATGCCACCGGCCTGGATTTCAGGGATTCCTATTTCCGCAACACCGACCTGCGCGGCATCGATTTCCGCCAGTCCAACCTGGAGGGGGCCAGCCTGATTGATGCCAAGGTGTCCGGCACCTACTTCCCCGACCAGTTGAGTGCAGAGGAAATTCGCCTGTCCCTGGATACCGGTACCCGGCTGCGTTATAAAAAACCGGGTTAGCCCTCCGCCAGCAGGCCCCGCAAGTCAATAATCGCGGCATGGGCACGGCTGATGTAGGAAGCCATCACCAACGAATGGTTGGCGACCAGGCCAAAACCGCTGCCGTTCAGGATCATTGGACTGAACACGGTTTCCTGGGTCGCTTCCAACTCGCGAACAATCTGCCGCAAGCTCACCGTCGCATTCTTATTCTCCAGCACCCCGGCGAAATCAACCTCGGCGGCGCGCAAGAAATGAATCAGCGCCCAACTGGTGCCCCGGGCCTGGTAAAACACATCATCAATCTCAAGCCAGGGTGTTTTTATCTCTTCTTCCGCCGGCGCCCGCGTGGACTGCTGGGCCTTTGCATCACCCGCCAGATCGGTATTGAGGCGACGCTGGCCGACGCTGGCGGCGAGTCGCTGCGACAGGCTTCCGAGCCGGGTTTCCACCGTCAGCAGCCAGTAGCGGAGGTTATCGGCGCGGGCGTAGAACTGGGCGTCACGGGCGCCGCTGTCGGAGAGGCGATAAAAGTAACCCCGCAAATGTTTGAGACCCCTGCGATACTCACTCTCGGAGGCGGGCAAAGCCCAGCTCTGGGCAGAAAAATTAAACGAGGGCTCTGCCTGGGCCAAATCGGGGTCTTCCACGGACTGCGATTGGGAGCGACTGTGCGCCTCGCGCAAGGCCCGGGCTAAATCCCTGATTTGAACCAGAACGCCATATTCCCAGTTGGGTATGTTGTCCAGCCATCGGCCGGGAGGGAACATATCGTTACGCAAAAAACCGCCGGGCTTCTCCAGCAGGGTTTCCATGGCTGCAACCAGGGCACCGGTGGTGACAGACCCGGTCACCGACTGCAGGTTTTTTTCCGCGGCATAAGCCTGGCTGCGTGCTACCACATCAAACAGGGGAGGCATGAAACTCCAGTAGATACCCACCAGCACCGCCACCAGCAGATAGACTCCAAGTGCCAGGCCCAACCAGCGTACCAAACCGCCTCCCGCAGTCATTCTCTCCTTGAGCCCATCCAGATTCATAAATCGCTCCCGCTATCCTGTAGGTTGATTGTGTGTGGGTGATCATGCTCGCCACCCGTGGCGAAACCCCTGACTTGTGCGGTGACCAGTACCTGCTCGCCGCCCTGCAAGGTCAGCTCAAACTGTACTTGCTCGCCTTCCCGCGGCGAACGCTTGAGCCCAAACAGCATCAGATGCCGGCCACCTGGCGCCAGCACCGTGGTCTGGCCCGCGGCCAGCGACAGTGAGGCCTGGGCCTGCATACGCCACATTCCGTCTTGCTGGCGAGACTCATGAATTTCAACCCGCTGCGCCAACTGCGAGGACACCGCCACTATGGTAAGCGCCTGCTCTCCCGCATTATTGAGAACCATGTAGGCGGCGCTATTGGGCTGCCCCGGCGGCAGGGCACGCAACCACGCATCGGTCACCCGCAAGCTGTTGCCAGCCCAGGACAGCATGGGGCAGAACAGCAATATTGCGATAAAGTGACGCATGGGTCTCTGTTCGTGGTTCGGCGCAGGGCAGACACTATACCACTACGCTCGGTCGATCACTGATACAATGCGCTCACTGTGGGCGGCTGGGAAACTTATTGCGTCAGCACTGTCCAACAAGAATCAACCCATCGGATACCAACATGCACCGCCTCTTCGCCATCCTGCTGCTAGCAGCCATACCCCTGACAGCACAGGACTTGTTCAAGCAGCAGCCAGCGGTCAGCCTTGGGCAGAATCCCGCGGAGGTTGAATTCCTGCCGGTTGAAGAGGCTTACCAATTGGCGCTGGAAATCGTCGATGAACAGCATATCCGCTTGTACTGGGAAATAGCCGACGGTTATTACATGTACCGCAAACGCTTTGGCTTCAAGCTGGAACAGGCGGAGACCGAGGTAGCGATCACGCCGCAACTACCCCGGGGCATAGAGCACGAAGACGAGTACTTCGGTCGCACCGAAGTTTACTACCACTATGCCGATGTCACGCTGGCAGTGGCCCGGTCCCCGGGGCCAGCGACCCTAACCGTCACCAGTCAGGGCTGTGCCGACGCGGGGCTGTGTTATCCACCACAAAAACAAAGATTCGAGGTCGACCTGACGCTGGGCTTGATTGCCGCCATCAGCAGCAAACCCCCGGCGTCCGCTTCCGGTAACACAGCATCGACCTCAACAAACAGCTCCGCTTCCCTCGCCAAACCAGCATCTGACAGCAGGATCATGACCCTGCTGTCAATGCTGCTGCTGGCGTTTATCGGTGGCAGCATACTCAATTTGATGCCCTGCGTGTTTCCGGTGCTGTCGCTGAAGGTGTACAGTTTTGCCGCCGGTGACGCCCATACACGGCATGTGCACGGCTGGATCTATGCGGCCGGGGTGGTCAGTAGCTTCCTGTTGGTGGCGGCGGTGCTAATCGCCCTGCAACAGGCCGGCACGGCGGTAGGCTGGGGCTTCCAACTGCAGTCACCGCGCTTCGTCAGTGTGCTGGCATACCTGTTTCTCGCCATGGGCCTGAGCTTGTCAGGGTTGCTGGAAATCGGCGCCGGTTGGATGGGCACTGGCAGTAGCCTCGCCAATCGCGAAGGCCATGCCGGTGCATTCTTTACCGGCGTACTGGCGGCGGTAGTAGCCAGTCCCTGCACGGCGCCCTTTATGGGCACCGCCCTGGGCTTTGCGGTTACCCAGCCCCCTGCCATCGCATTGCTGATCTTTGCAGCATTGGGCGCCGGCATGGCCGCGCCGATGCTGCTGCTGAGTTATAGCCGGCACCTGCGTGAGATAATGCCAAGGCCGGGGCCCTGGATGGAAACCTTCAAGCAGCTGCTGGCGTTTCCCCTCTACGCCACCGCGATCTGGCTACTGTGGGTGGCCGGTCGCCAGACCAGCACCAATACCATGGCCGTATTACTGTGCGGGATGTTGGCCATGGCTCTGGGTATGTGGCTGTGGCGTTACCGCAACTGGACGCGGCTAATCGCTGCGGCCTGCGCAGTTGCGGCCCTGGCGGTCATTACCAATCCGATGCTCGCCGCCAGAGAGGCCGCGCAAACTAACTCCACTGCCGGAAGCGAGGCTTTTTCCGAGCAACAACTCGCCGCCCTGCTGGAAGAGGGCAAGCCGGTGTTTGTGAATGTCACCGCGGACTGGTGCATTACCTGCATCGTCAATGAACAGGCGGCCTTGTCCACAGCTGCCTTCAAGCAGGCGATGAGCGCCGCAAACGTTAGCTATCTCAAGGCTGACTGGACCAACTACAACCCCGAGAGTGCCGCCTTCCTGAAACAGTTCAATCGCAACGGCATTCCCCTCTATCTGGTGTACAGCGGGAGGGCCGGCGAAGCCCCGCAAGTCCTGCCGCAGTTGCTGACAGCGCAGATAGTACTGGACGCCCTCGAGCGCATTTGAGTATTTAACGACAAATGTCGCTAAATACGGCTGAATTCTACCTATTTTATAGATTTTGGTTAATCCTGACGGCTACATCGCCGATAGTGACGCCAAGTTGCAGAGATTTGCCTAAATCAACCGATCTTCTATAAAAATGCGGGCATCTTTCACCAACGTGCGGGTTTTCCATAGAATAGTGGACTGAGATTGACAATTATTGCAAAATGCCGCCTTATCTCCGGTCGAGCAAGAGCCACTCCCGATGGCGACAATCCTGGTTTTGCATGGACCCAACCTGAACCTCCTCGGCGAGCGCGAACCGGAGGTTTACGGCAGCACCACTCTCAGCGATATCAACCAGCAATTGGAAAAACAGGCGCATGACCATGGTCACCATCTGCTGACCATGCAGAGTAATGCGGAGTACGAGTTGGTCGAGCGCATACAGGATGCCCGTCACGAGGGGGTGCACTACATCATCATCAACCCCGCGGCTTTCACTCACACCAGTGTCGCGCTACGCGACTCCCTGTTGGCGGTCGCCATACCCTTCATCGAAGTTCACCTCTCCAACATCCATCGACGTGAGGAGTTTCGCCGCCAATCGTATTTTTCGGACGTGGCCGAGGGCGTCATCTGCGGGCTTGGCGCCCAGAGCTACAAGCTCGCATTAGCGGCTATTATTCACCTCCTGGAAAAAAACTAGAAGAGACCCGCCATGGATATTCGCAAAGTCAAAAAACTGATTGAGTTGCTGGAAGAGTCCAATATTAGTGAAATAGAAATCAAGGAAGGCGAGGAATCGGTTCGCATTACCCGCGGCGGTGGCAATGTCCCTCCGGTACTGGTCGCACCCATGGCAGCACCCGCTCCCGCCCTCACCTCTGCTCCGGCACCTGTAGCACCCGCGGCCACCGCCGAGGAAGCGCCCGTGGTGGCGCCGGCCCTGAATGGACACGTGGTCAAATCGCCTATGGTTGGATCCTTTTATCGTTCCCCCTCACCCAGTTCTCCCGCTCTCGTCGAAGTCGGACAACACGTCAAGGTGGGGGACGTAATTTGTATCATCGAGGCCATGAAGATGATGAACCAGATCGAGACCGACAAAGCCGGCGTCATCGAGGCCATTCTGGTGGAGAACGGGCAAGCCGTCGAATTCGATCAACCCCTGATTACCATCGTCTAGCGGCGGTTGGATCTCTGTAAGGAGCGCCCAATGCCGCTGTTGGATAAAATAGTTATCGCCAACCGCGGAGAGATCGCCCTGCGCATACTGCGCGCCTGCAAGGAACTCAAGATAAAGACGGTAGCCGTGTACTCCCAGGCAGATCAGGACCTGATGCATGTACGCATGGCAGATGAATCTGTCTGCATCGGCCCACCTCCGTCCAGCGAGAGCTACCTTAATATTCCGGCGATTATCTCTGCGGCCGAGGTCACCGACGCGGTAGGAATCCACCCCGGCTATGGTTTTCTGGCTGAAAATGCAGATTTTGCCGAGCAGGTGGAAAACAGCGGTTTCACCTTCATCGGCCCGACCGCAGAGGTCATTCGCCTGATGGGCGACAAGGTATCCGCCATTGCGGCGATGAAGAAAGCCGGCGTACCCACCGTACCGGGTTCCGATGGCCCCCTGGACGAAAACAGTGACCGCAGCATGGAGATTGCGCGCAACATCGGCTATCCGGTGATAGTCAAGGCGGCTGCCGGTGGAGGGGGTCGCGGTATGCGGGTGGTGCAAAGCGAAGCCGCTCTGCTCAACGCTGTGTACGTGACCCAATCCGAGGCCGCC
Organism: Gammaproteobacteria bacterium; assembly: GCA_027295405.1. Lineage (GTDB taxonomy): Bacteria > Pseudomonadota > Gammaproteobacteria > Pseudomonadales > Halieaceae > JAPUKZ01. Next base: position 19,386 of record JAPUKZ010000139.1, on the reverse strand, counting down.
GCGACATTCGGCAGTGACAAGGTGTATATCGAAAAATTCCTGGAAAATCCTCGCCACGTGGAGGTACAGGTACTGGCGGATGGCCAGGGCAACGCGATTCACCTGGGAGACCGGGACTGTTCCCTGCAGCGACGCCACCAAAAAGTTCTGGAGGAAGCACCAGCGCCGGGTATTCCCCAGGAGGCACGGGACCAGGTCACCGGGTCTTGCGTCGACGCCTGCATTGAAATCGGGTATCGGGGCGCCGGTACGTTCGAATTTCTCTATGAAGAAGGTGGTTTCTTTTTCATAGAAATGAATACGCGGGTGCAGGTAGAACACCCGGTAACGGAGATGATTACCAACTTCGATATCGTCAAGGAACAGCTGCGGATCGCCAGTGGCATGCCGCTATCGGTGCAACAGAGCGACATCCGCTTCTCCGGCCACGCCTTCGAGTGCCGCATCAATGCCGAGGATCCGCGCACCTTCATGCCCAGCCCGGGCAAGGTGACACACTTTCACGCCCCCGGCGGTAATGGCATCCGCGTCGACTCCCATCTGTACGGTGGCTACACAGTTCCGCCCCATTACGATTCGCTGGTTGCCAAGCTGATCAGTTATGCCGAGGATCGGGAAACCGCGCTGCGACGCATGCGCCAGGCCCTGGACGAGCTGGTGGTGGAAGGAATTCGGACCAATGCCGACCTGCACCGCGACCTGGTCCGCGACAGCGAGTTCGGCAAGGGTGGTGTCAGCATTCACTACCTTGAAAACAAACTGAAAGAGTAGTACTAGTGTCCTGGCTGCTGTTTCGAATCGATACCAGCGCCGCGCTGGCCCCCAGTTGCGAAGAGCGGCTAGTGGCACTCGGGGTGGTAAATATTCTACTCGATCCCGGCCTGGCCTTCGGCACCGGCACTCACCCCACTACCGCCATGTGTGTGCGCGCGATAGCTGAACTACAACCGCTGGGCAAGCGCAAATGAGTGCCAGCAAGAAAACCAGCTGCCCCTACTGCCGCGCCAGTTTCAGCGTGAATGAAGAACAACTGCAGTCTGCCGACGGCAGGGTGCGCTGCGGCGTGTGCCTGAGAGTGTTCGACGGCCACAGCGGCGAAGCCGAATTCACCCCACCCACGGTCCCCCCGGAGGATCCACCAAACCCGCTGATGAACCTGTCGGTTCAGCCCATGGAGTGGGCCGAGATACCAGGCCCCGTTGAGCCCACCCCCACCGGCCTGAAAGTGCTGTTGCTGGCGCTGCTGGTGTTAATGGCGGGTCAGCTGGCATTTTTTCAATGGGGTCTCGGTCAGCCGCAACAGCGAGCGCTCAACATTGTGCAACTGGTGGTGCGGGCGCACCCGGAACAAGCGCAGGCACTGCGCATGGATGCGATCCTGCACAATGCTTCGGACCAGCCACAGCCCTATCCGGCCCTGTTCCTATACCTTGACAATCGCTACGGCGAACGCCGGGCCCAGCGACTGTTTTTTCCCGCTGAGTATTTGCCCACCCGCCTGGTCGAAACCAATCAACTACCAGCGCGCACCCGCGTGCAAATTTCCCTGGCACTGCAAGACCCTGGCCAAGGGGCTGTCAATTACGGTCTTGCCCTGCAATCTGTGCCTACATCAATAAACTGACGAATAATCGCGCAATTTTCTTTTCCGCTTGCGGGCGAGCGGGTAGAATAGCGCCCCCTTTCCACCGCAGTTTTTGCTCCCGAATGATCCGCATTGGGCCCCACTTTCTCGACAACCCGGTCGCACTGGCCCCCATGGCCGGGGTGACGGATTTGCCGTTTCGGCGTCTGTGCAAACAGCTGGGTGCCGGCCTGGTGGTCTCCGAAATGATGAGCAGCGACACCAGCCTGTGGGCCAGCAAGAAATCGATTGTGAGACGCATCCACGCTGACGAGGTTGAACCGCGCTCGCTACAGATCGCCGGCAACGATCCCGCCATGATGGCTGAGGCTGCGCGTTCCAACGTCGCCCTGGGTGCCCAGATCATCGATATCAACATGGGATGCCCGGCCAAAAAAGTCTGCCGCAAAGCCGCGGGCTCAGCCCTGTTGCGGGACGAGGGACTGGTCGCCAGCATTTTATCTGCAGTCCTCAGCGCCGTCGAGGTGCCGGTAACTTTAAAAATTCGCACCGGTTGGTCCCCCGAACAGCGCAATGGCTTGAGCATCGCCCGCATAGCCGAGGAGATGGGCATTGCCGCTCTGGCCGTACACGGCCGCACCCGTAGCTGCAAGTTTGAGGGGCAAGCCGAATTCCAGACCATCCGTGATATCTGCGCCGCGGTCTCAATTCCGGTGTACGCCAACGGCGACATCAACAGCCCGCAGAAAGCTGCCCGGGTGTTGGCTGATACCGGTGCTGCCGGCGTCATGATCGGCCGTGCGGCGCAGGGCCGGCCCTGGTTGTGCGGCCAGATCGCACACTACCTGGCCACCGGGGAAACCCTGAACGATCCGAGCAAGGAGCGGCAGCAGGAAATTCTGCAACAATACCTGCGCCAGCTACACGCCTTTTACGGCGAATACACCGGCGTGCGGGTTGCCCGCAAACACGTGGGCTGGTACCTGCAAGAACGCCAACACAGCCTGAGCTTTCGCCGCGAGTTCAATCGCATTGAGAGCGGGACGCAGCAACTGAACGCAATTAATCAGTATTTTCAAACCACGCAGTATGAGGAGTTAGCAGCATGAAGAGGGGGGAGTCCCTGCAGGATGGGAAAATGGAGAGACAGGAACCGGAAATGGAATTTCAAGCCCGAGTCAGATCAACCAGTTTGCGCGACAGTGTGACCTCAGCGGTAAAAGACTACCTCACCCAACTGGACGGACAGTTGGGTACCGAGGTCTACCAGATGGTGTTGGCTGAAGTAGAAGCACCCCTGCTGGAAGAAATCATGGCCTATACCCGCAACAACCAGACCAAAGCGTCGCGGATGTTGGGTCTCAACCGCGGCACCTTGCGCAAGAAGCTCAAGCAATACGGCTTGTTGGCGGAATCCCGCGCCTAGCACCCGGCACCTGATCGTTCACTTGCTAACACGCTGAAAGAAATTTCTATGACTGAACTGAACACTATCGCTGTCAAACGCGCGTTGATCAGCGTCTCCGACAAAACCGGCATTGTCGAATTTGCCCAGGCCCTGGTAGCACGGGGAGTGGCTCTGCTTTCCACCGGCGGCACCTACCGCCTGCTGCGTGACAATGCAGTCGCGGTGACCGAAGTCTCCGACTACACCGGCTTTCCTGAGATGATGGACGGCCGGGTCAAAACCCTGCACCCCAAGATACACGGCGGCATTCTCGCCCGCCGCGGCCAGGATGACGAGGTTCTGGCGGAGCACGGTATCGAACCCATTGAACTGGTCATCGTAAATCTCTATCCCTTCGAGAAAACCGTGGCCAGGCCCGACTGCAGCCTCGAAGAAGCCATCGAGAATATTGATATCGGCGGTCCTACCCTGGTGCGTGCCGCTGCCAAGAATCATCAATATGTCAATGTCGTGGTCAGTGCCGGCGATTACGAGCGCGTGCTGGAGGAGCTGGACCAGAACGACGGCGCCACCACCTACCAGACCCGATTCGACCTGGCGGTCCGCGCCTATGAACACACCGCGGCCTACGATGCCGCGATCGCCAACCACTTCGGCCGCCTGGTCGAGGGAGGCAGCGAGCAGTTCCCTCGCACCTACAGCACCCAGTTCAACAAGGTCCAGGAGATGCGTTACGGCGAGAACCCGCATCAGCAGGCCGCCTTCTATATCGAGAACAACCCCGGTGAAGCGGGCATCGCCACCGCCAGGCAACTGCAGGGCAAGGCCCTGTCCTATAACAATGTCGCCGACACCGATGCGGCCCTGGAATGCGTCAAGAATTTCAGCGAACCCGCCTGCGTCATCGTCAAACACGCCAACCCCTGCGGGGTGGCGGTAGCCGCTTCAATCACGACGGCCTATGAGCGGGCTTTCGCCACCGACCCGGAGTCGGCTTTTGGGGGCATCATCGCCTTCAATCGGGAGCTGGATGCGGAAACTGCCGCAATGATTGTGGACCGGCAGTTTGTCGAAGTCATCATTGCCCCGACCGTGTCCGAGGCCGCCCTGGAGGCGACCGCCGCCAAACCAAACGTGCGGGTACTGAGCTGCGGCGAATGGGCCAAAGCCAGCAGCGCACTGGACTATAAAAGGGTCAACGGGGGTTTGCTGGTGCAGAGCCGCGATCTCGGCATGGTCGGTGCAGCAGACCTGCAGGTGGTGAGTGAGCTGCAGCCCAGCGGGGCGCAGGTGCAAGACCTGCTGTTCGCCTGGAAAGTGGCCAAGTACGTAAAATCCAACGCCATCGTCTACGCCAGCCAGGGCCGTACCATCGGCGTGGGCGCAGGCCAGATGAGCCGGATTAATTCCGCGCGCATCGCTACGATCAAGGCAGAGCACGCCAAGCTGGAAGTCCGGGGCTCGGTCATGGCCTCGGATGCTTTCTTTCCGTTTCGCGACGGCATAGATAATGCGGGAGCAGCAGGCATCAGCGCCGTTATACAACCGGGCGGTTCCATCCGCGACGATGAAGTCATTGCCGCCGCCAACGAACACGGCATGGTGATGGTATTTACCGGCATGCGCCATTTCCGCCACTGATAGATAAGGCAGGCAGCATGAATGTACTGATCATAGGTGGTGGCGGCCGCGAGCACGCCCTGGCCTGGAAGATGGCCCAGTCCGAGCAGGTGGGCACGGTGTATGTGGCACCCGGCAACGCGGGCACCGCCGCCGAGCCCGGCATGGAGAACGTGGCAATTGGGGTGGATGATTTCGTTGCGCTCGCGGACTTTGCCGAAGCCCATCAGGTGAGCCTGACCATTGTCGGTCCCGAAGCACCGCTGGTGGATGGCGTGGTGGATTATTTCAGCGAGCGCGGCCTGCGCTGCTTCGGCCCTACTCAAGCTGCCGCCCAGTTGGAAGGCTCCAAGGCCTTCACCAAGGATTTCCTCGCCCGCCACAACATTCCCAGCGCTGACTACGCCAACTTCACCGAGTTGGAACCCGCCCTGGCCTACCTGCGCGAAAAGGGCGCGCCGATTGTTATCAAGGCCGACGGTCTCGCCGCAGGCAAGGGTGTCATCGTCGCCGAAGACCTGCCGCAAGCGGAGGCCGCCGTCACCGACATGCTGTGTGGAAACGCCTTTGGCGAAGCCGGCGCTCGGGTGGTTATTGAGGAATTTCTGCAGGGCGAAGAGGCCAGCTTCATTGTGCTGGCGGACGGTAAGCACGCACTGCCCATGGCCACCAGCCAGGATCACAAACGGCTGGGAGAGGGAGACACCGGTCCCAATACCGGCGGCATGGGTGCCTACTCACCAGCGCCGGTAGTCACCAGCGAAGTACACCGACGCATTATGGATGCGGTCATCATGCCCACCCTGCAGGGCATGGCTGCAGAGGGTCACGCCTACATCGGTTTTCTCTACGCCGGGCTGATGATCGACGCCGCCGGCAATCCCAAAGTCATTGAGTACAATTGTCGTTTGGGCGACCCCGAAACCCAGCCCATACTGCTGCGCCTGCGCTCGGATCTTTACCAACTGTGTAACGCAGCCCTGGCCGGCGATCTGGAACACCAACTCACCGAGTGGGACCAACGTCCCGCCGTGGGTGTGGTCATGGCCGCTGGTGGCTACCCGGGCAGTTACGACAAGGGCCTGGCGATCACCGGCCTGGAACAAGCCGACACCGCGGACTGCAAGGTATTTCACGCCGGCACCCGGGTGCAGGACAACGCGGTGGTTACCAGCGGCGGACGCGTGCTCTGTGTCACGGCTCTGGGGGAAACTATCAGTGCTGCGCAACAAGCCGCCTATGCGGCGCTAGACCTAATCGACTGGGATGGCACTTTTCATCGCCGGGACATCGCCTGGCGCGCGATAGCACGAGAAAACAGCTGAATCGGTTACAATCAGGCCCATGGCACAGATTATGGCAAAACGGCAACTCTCAGCACTGGACCGCTTCATCGAACGCGCCGATGGGGTGCTGCGCACCCTCAGTCCGAATACCAGTCAGGCCCAGCGCAGCTCGCCTGCAGCAGCAGCCGAGGAAAACAGACTGGAATCGGACCAGCGCCGGCACGTGGCCGGCCTGATGCGGGTGAATCACACCGGGGAAGTCTGTGCGCAAGCGCTGTACCAGGGACAGGCATTGACGGCCCAACTTCCCGATGTCAGGGACAAGATGGAACAGGCGGCTCAGGAGGAAATCGATCACCTGGTCTGGTGCGAGGAGCGCCTGCAACAACTGGGCAGTCACACCAGCCGGCTGAATCCGGCTTTTTACAGCCTGTCATTTCTGTTGGGGGCGGCCGCCGGCCTGGTTGGCGATAAATGGAGCCTGGGCTTCGTCGCCGCCACCGAGGAGCGCGTCTGCAAGCACCTGCAAGATCACCTGCAGCAATTGCCCGAGGCGGACGAGAAAAGCCGCGCCATACTCGAACAGATGCTCAGTGACGAACGCAAACACGGTGACCAGGCACTGGATGCGGGAGGGCAGGACTTTCCGGAACCGGTGAAGCGGATCATGAGCCTGGTTGCCAAACTGATGACCGAGACCAGCTACCGCGTCTAGCTCCCGGCCTCGAATTCCACGATTTCGTGGGCATGGCTGATTTCCACTCCCGCGCTTTCCAGCATGATGGAGGCGGAGCAATATTTCTCGGCAGACAATTGTACCGCCCTGGCTACATGACTTTCTTTCAGCCCAACCCCGGTAACCACAAAACGCAGGTGAATGCGGGTGAATACGCTGGGCACCGCAGCGGCCCGTTCCGCCTTCAGTTCGACCCGGCAATCCACCACCTGCTGGCGGGATTTACGCAAAATGGTCATCACGTCGAAGGCGGAACAACCGCCCAGTCCCAACAGCAGCATCTCCATGGGACGCACGCCCAGGTTGCGGCCACCCTGGTCAGGCGGTCCATCCATGACCACGCTGTGGCCGCTGCCGGACTCTCCCAGGAACATCGCTTCGTCGACCCATTTGACGGTTGCTTGCATGAGCTGGTCCCCCGGTACCAAAAAAGGCGGCGCAGCTTAACACAAGACCTGTCTTTTTACTTGCGCCACGCTGCGCTACTATTAGCTACACTACTCACGCTATCAGGGGATGAGGGTGATCAAGCCACAAATTCTGGAGAAAATTCCAGGCATTGAGGAATTCCTGCGCTACTGCCAGCGCCAGGACTTCAAAGCCAAGTCACAAATCATTCTCCCGGGTGATGCCAGCCACTCCCTGTTTTTCATTCTGGACGGCTCGGTGTCAGTCATTGTCGAGGGCAAAGACCATCACGAGATGGTTGTCAGCTACCTCAACCCGGGTGACTTCTTTGGGGAAATGGGGATCTATCAGGAGGAGGAACCCCGCAGTGCCCTGGTACAGGCTAAAACCCAGTGCGAGGTCGCCGAGATCAGCTACCAGCGCTTCCACAAAATTCGCGGGCAGTTTCCGGAAATCTTGTTCGCCATCGGCCGGCAATTATCGGACCGCCTGCGCTATACCACGCGCAAACTCTCCGACCTGGCCTTTGTCGATGTCACCGGCCGGGTGGCACACACCCTGCTCGATTTGTGCGACCAGCCCGATGCCCTGACCCACCCCGACGGGATGCAAATCAAGATCACCCGCCAGGAACTGGGGCGCATAGTCGGTTGCTCCCGGGAGATGGCCGGGAGGGTCCTCAAGACCCTGGAAGAGGAGGGTCTGGTTCAGGTATCCGGCAAGACCATGGTGGTCTACGGAGCCCGCTAGGGAAAATAGGGGACGTAGCACGGTTTTCCGCCCCCTATTTTCCATTTACTGTCAAGAGCCAAACAGCTGTGCCAGCTTCTGTCCGGGGTCCGGCGCCCGCATAAACGCTTCACCCACCAGAAACCCATTGACGCCCTGACCGCGCATGAGTTCAACATCCGCCCGGGTGTGAATACCACTCTCCGTCACCACTACCCGGTCCTGCGGAATATAGGGTAGCAGTGCGCTGGTCGTTTCCAGGCTGGTGGAAAAACTGTGCAGGTCACGGTTATTGATACCCACCAGGGTGTTGCCCAGCTCCAGGGAACGTTCCAGCTCAGAGCGATCGTGCACTTCCACCAACACATCCAGTCCCAGCTCCCGAGCGCTGGCATTCAATTCCCGTAGCTGCGAATTCTCCAGTGCCGCTACGATCAGTAACACACAATCGGCGCCAATCGCACGAGCCTCCACCACCTGATAGCTGTCGACAATGAAGTCCTTGCGGATCACCGGCAGTTCACAGGCGGCGCGTGCCTGTTGCAGAAATTCATCACTGCCCTGGAAAAAGTCCACATCGGTCAACACCGAGAGGCAGGCGGCCCCACCCACGTCATAACTGCGGGCGATGGCGGCGGGATCAAAGTCAGCGCGGATGATTCCCTTGCTGGGGGAAGCGCGCTTGGCCTCGGCGATCACCGCCGGCTGGCCGCAATCAATCTTCGCCAGCACCGAATCGACAAAACCGCGAACCGGGCTCTGGCTGCGGATGTGTTGCTCCAGCCGGGAGAGGCTGGTACGCGCGTTGCGCTCGGCGATCTCCTCCCATTTGCGCGCAATGATATTCCGCAAAATAGTGGGCGTGTCACTCACGTGCTGGCCCTCACCAGTTGGCTAAACTCCACCAGCTCGTGGATTTTCTGCAAGGCCGCACCACAGGCGATAGCGTCCTCTGCCACCTGTACCCCTTCGGCCAGGGTCGTCGCCACCCCACTTACATAGATCGCGGCACCTGCATTCAGTGCGACCATCTGCGCGGCCTTGCCGGTGTATCCGCCGGCCAACGCCGTCTTGATCATGGCCAGGGACTCCTCCGCAGTCCTTACCGACAATCCGTCCAGATCCTGGCTCGCTATACCAAAATCGTCTGCTTGCACCCAATATTCAGTGATTGAACCGTCCCGCAGCTCTGCCACATGGGTGGGCACAGCGAGACTGATCTCATCCAGACCGTCCTCCCCATGAACCACCATCACATGCTCACTGCCCAGGCGCTTCAGCACCTCTACCATGGGTCGGCACATCTCATCGGAATACACGCCGATCAACTGTCGCCTGACGCCAGCCGGATTGGTCATCGGCCCCAGCATATTGAAAATGGTGCGCAGACCCAGTTCCTGGCGCGGTCCCACCGCGTGTTTCATGGCGCTGTGGTGGGCGGGGGCAAACATGAATCCCATGCCCACTTCCTCGATGCAGCGAGCGATCTGATCCGGGGACAAATCCAGCGGCACACCCATCTTGTCCAGTACATCGGAGCTGCCACTGGTACTGGAAACCGAGCGATTGCCATGTTTGGCCACCTTGCCACCAGCCGCGGCAACCACAAACGCGGAGGCCGTGGAGACGTTGAACAGGTTGGCGCCGTCGCCACCGGTACCGACAATATCCACCAGGTGGTCGCCTGCAACAGTCACCGGCGTCGCCAGCTCGCGCATCACTTCCACCGCCGCGGCAATTTCCTCAATGGTCTCACCCTTCATGCGCAGGGCGACCAAAAAGCCGCCGATCTGGGCCGGAGTGGCAGCGCCACCCATGATCTGGTGCATGACTTCGCGCATCTCTGCGGCAGCCAGATCCGATTGCTCGACCAGCCGGGCCAGCGCTTTCTGAATGTTCATCCACTAACTCCTCTACAGGTCCAGAAAATTGCGCAACAGGTCGTGGCCATGGGCGGTAAGAATCGACTCGGGATGAAACTGCACGCCCTCAATGGCCAATTCCTTGTGCCTGACGCCCATAATTTCGTCCAGGTCAGCGTCCTCGGTCTGGGTCCAGGCGGTAACTTCCAGACACTCCGGCAGGCTCTCCCGTTCTATTACCAGGGAGTGGTAGCGGGTCGCCTCGAAGGGGTTGCTCAGGCCCTTGAACACACCCTCCCCGCGATGATGGATGGGTGAGGTTTTGCCGTGCATTACCTGCCGGGCCCGCACAATGCGACCACCGAACACCTGACCAATACTCTGGTGGCCCAGGCAAATGCCCAGCACCGGAATCCGGCCGGCAAAGGTCTCGATCACCGCCATGGAAATTCCCGCCTCGTTGGGGGTACAGGGCCCCGGCGAGATAACAATATAGTGCGGCGCCATTTTTTCAATCGCCGCAATGTCTATCTCGTCGTTGCGCACCACAGTGGCTTCCGTGCCCAATTCGCCCAGGTATTGCACCACGTTGTAGGTGAAGGAGTCGTAATTATCGATCATTAACAACATATCAAACCTCCTTGCGGCCGCTTGACTGCACCATCGCAGCCGCCCGAAACACGGCCCTGGCCTTGTTCAGGGTCTCCTGGTATTCAAGCTGCGGTACCGAGTCGGCCACCACACCGCCGCCCGCCTGGATAAACAGGGTGTCGTCCTTGATCACCGCGGTGCGAATCGCGATGGCGGTATCCATGTCACCCTGCCAGGATATATAACCGACCGCGCCGCCGTAGATCCCGCGCTTGACCGGCTCCAGTTCATCGATAATTTCCATGGCCCTGATCTTGGGTGCACCGCTGAGGGTGCCCGCCGGCAGCGTCGCGCGCAGTACATCAACCGCGGTTTTATCCGGTTGCAACTGGCCGGTAACGTTGGAGACGATGTGCATGACGTGGGAGTATTTCTCCACCACCATCTTGTCTGTGAGCTTGACAGTGCCGGTAACGGCGATGCGGCCCACATCATTGCGGCCCAGGTCGATCAGCATCAGATGCTCGGCGCACTCTTTCGGATCGGTGAGCAACTCCTGCTCCAGGGCCAGGTCCTCGGCCTCGTCGCGGCCGCGGTGGCGGGTGCCAGCAATGGGACGCACGGTAACGACACCCTGCTTCAGCCGCGCCAATACCTCCGGTGAAGAGCCAATAATATGGAAGTCATCAAGGTTGAGAAAAAACATGTAGGGCGAAGGGTTCAGGTTGCGCAGGGCACGGTAGAGGTCGATCGGCGGTTCGCTGAAGGGCAGGCTGAAGCGCTGGGAGGGCACTACCTGCATCACATCCCCCGCCAGCACGTACTCCTTGATCCGTTCCACCCCGGCTTCATACTGCTCGACACTGAAATCCGAGCGAAACTCACTCTCGGAAATAACCGACCGCGCCACCTCGGCATCGGCAGCACTGAGATCAATGGGGGCAGGCGCGGGTGTCGGCTGGCGCAGCAGTGCCGCCAACTCGTCCAGGCGTTGTTGCGCCCGCTGGTAGGCATTCTCCTGCTCTGGATTCGCGTTGACGATCAGGCGCAAGGTGCCGGCCAGGTTGTCGAACACCACGACTTCTTCAGAGAGCATCAGCAGCACATCCGGCGTGCCGAGCTTGTCCTCCGGCATGGAATCGCGCAGGCGTGATTCCACGTAACGCACACAGTCGTAGCCGAAATAGCCGACCAGCCCGCCATGAAACACCGGCAACCCCGGCAGTTCGGGAACCCGGTAGCGGGTCTGAAATTCCTCGACAAACTGCAGGGGGTCGGGCACCTCGCAGGATTCAGTCACTTCCTCGCCCACCAGCACCTCCACCTGGTAACCGCAGATACGCACCCGGCAGGCACAGGGCAGGCCGATAATGGAATAGCGACCCCACTTCTCGCCGCCGTATACCGACTCGAACATATAGGAATAGGGCCCCGCCCCCAGTTTCAGGTAGGCGCTGAGTGGTGTTTCGAAATCCGCGAGTACCTCGCGGCTAACCGGAATACGGTTATAGTCCTGTGCTGCCAGCGCAGCAAACTGTTGCGGTGTCATGGGGTTTCCTCATTAACCCGCGCGGCCAGCTGCTTGCGCATCTCGGCAATGGTCCCAGCGTAGTCATCGCTATTGAAGATGGCCGAGCCCGCGACAAAGGTGTCGGCACCGGCGTTGGCAATCTCCCGAATATTGGCGATGGTCACACCTCCATCAATTTCCAGCCGGATGGCCAGGCCACTGTCATCAATCAGGCGCCGCGCCTCGCGCAACTTGTCCAGCGTGGCGGGAATAAACGCCTGGCCACCAAAGCCCGGGTTGACGGACATCAACAGGATCATGTCCACCTTGTCCATCACATATTTCAACACCTCCAGGCCCACCGCCGGATTGAACACCAGTCCGGATTTACAGCCGGCAGCGCGGATCAACTGCAGCGACCGGTCCACGTGAGTGGACGCATCCGGGTGAAAGGTGATCCAGGAAGCGCCGGCAGCGGCAAACTCAGCAATCAGCTGGTCCACCGGGCTGACCATCAGGTGCACATCGATAGCCGCTGTCACCCCGTGGCTGCGCAGGGCCTTGCATACCATGGGGCCAATAGTCAGGTTGGGCACATAGTGATTATCCATGACGTCAAAGTGCACGATGTCGGCTCCCGCCGCCAACACGTTGTCCACTTCTTCTCCCAGCCGGGCAAAATCTGCAGAGAGAATGGACGGAGCAATTTGGTAATCAGGCATGAGCTGGAGCTTCCCAGGATAAAACCGGCATTCTAAAGTAAGCCCAGACGCGCATCCAGCTCCTGCAAGCGCAGCGGCGTGCCCACGTCCGTCCAGTCACCCCGGTAATGTTCCCCTCGGACCTGATCACTGGCGATAGCTCGCTCCAGCAGCGGCAACAGCGCTTGCTTGCCGGGCCGGGTGCCGGCAAAAAACTGCGGGTGATATACCGCTATTCCCGTGTAAGTCAGTGTTTCCACACGACGCGACCGCTTGAGCCGGACCTGGCCTTCTGCCTCCAGCACGAAATCTCCCTGCTGATGCTGGGGCGGGTTGTCCACCAGCACCAGATGCGCCAGCCGCTGCACACCCAGCGCAGCGGGCAGCACGCGCTGCAGGGCCAAGCGCTGTAGGGGATAGTCACTCCATATATCGGCATTGACCAGGGCGAAAGGTTCATCTCCCAACAACGGCAGCGCTTGAATAATGCCGCCGGCGGCTTCCAGTGGCTGCGCTTCCCGGGAATAGGTAACGCGGCAGTTCCAGCGTGAGCCGTCACCCAGAAAGGCCTCAATCTGCTCAGCGAGATGGGAAACGTTGATCACCAGATCCCGGAAACCCGCAGCGACCAGGTTTTCCACGTGCCACTGCAACAGGGGCTTGCCCCCGGCTTCTAACAGGGGCTTTGGCGTATTCTCGGTGAACGGGCGCATTCGCTCACCCAGCCCCGCCGCCAGAATCATGGCTTTCACGCCGGTGAACTCCAGGGCTGGCGTTCTATACGCGGCGTCAGCTGCGCCGCAAACCAGTCCTTGATTTCGGCAAATTCAGCATACTGGTCCAGCACTTCGTGGATATACGCCAGTACCAGTGGCAAGTCCTGCAAGTACTGCGAACGGCCATCGCGTTGGGCCAGGCGGGCAAAATTGCCCAGTACCTTGAGGTGACGTTGCAGGCCGATCCAGTCAAACCAGCGCATGAACTCGGCCTCTTCCACCGCCGGACACAGCTCAGCTTGCAGCAGCCGCTGGCGGTAGGCCAGCGCCCACTCGCGCACCTGCGAGCGCGGCCAGCGGATGTAGCAATCTCGCAACAGTGAGACCAGGTCGTAGCAGATAGGCCCGACCAGCGCATCCTGAAAATCGATAACCCCCAGACTGTCGTCAGCCTGTGGCATCAGATTGCGACTGTGAAAATCCCGGTGTACAAAAACCTGGGGCTGGGCGCGCGCACTTTCGATCAACCGCTCTTCGAACCGCCGCAACAGCTGCCCGCTGGCGCCGCCGACATCCACGCCCAGCAACTCGCTGCAGAACCACTGGGGGAAGCGCTGTAATTCCTCCCGCAGCAGCGCCGCGGAATAATCCGGCAGGCCCTGTTTCTGCAGCTGAATGCGCTGCATCGAAAACAGGGTATCCAGCGCCCTGGCATAGTGAGCGCTGACCGTCTCCGCATTCAACAGCGGCAACAGCAGTTGCTGCCCGAGGTCGCTCAGGAGCAGGAATCCCTGTTCTGCAGCGACCCCCAGCAATTCGGGAACCAGTATGCCGGCTTCCGCCAGGATAGACCGTACCTGCAGAAACTCAGGATTTTTCTCGGTCGCGGGTGGCGCATCGACGCAAATCCAGGATTGCTGTTCGGTGGTCAAACGAAAATAGCGCCGGGTACTGGCGTCGCCAGCCACCGCTTGCCAGTTCAGCACCGCTCGCTCGCCGTCAAGGTCGAAGTCAAGGATAGCGCCCGCCCACTCCCGCAAAGCTTGTGCCCGGGCGTCCATCAGCAGGCACTTTCAGCGCACATTAAGTGCAAGCACTGCCATACGGAAGGCTTTATCATCCCCGTTTCGCTGAACACTAGCTGTCGCACACCAACAATCCATTCATGAACTCTGCCGTCCCAATGCGCACCCACCTGTTTCGTGCGGCGGTCGTCACCGCGGCGCTCGTTAGCGCGGCAACTGCGCAGCCGCAGGAGACCGACCCGGACGAATGCGGCACCCATCCGGACGCGGCCGGCTGCCAGCCATCCTATCAGCATCTGGATTGGGTTCCCTACCAAAACCTGCCCGCGGAGCTACAAATTCAGCGCGCAGAACACTGTGGCGGTGGCTATCTGGACCCCCTTCGGCATCTGGATACCTCCCAAAACCCCGCTGAAGCCAACATTGAGGCCAGTTCCATCAACTCGGAAATCGAGGGCCAGATTTTCCGCCTGTCGGGCGGTGTCCGCCTGCACCAGGGCTACCGTCAGCTCGCTGCAGACCGCGCCGAGTATGATCGTATGGCAGGCATCGGTACCCTGGAGGGAGAAGTCGAATTCCGGGAACCGGGTATTCTGATGCGCGGGGACCGGGCCTGGCTGGATGTCCGCAGCGGCGAAGCCAGGCTCTATGACAGTGAGTATGTGCTGCACGAAATACACGCACACGGCGGCGCCGGGCTGATCTCTCGTCGCGAAGACAAGGTCATCGAATTGGACAGCGCCTACTACAGTTCCTGTCCACCCAGCGGTGAATTCTGGCGTCTCAGCGCCGAACAATTGGAACTGAACGTCAAGGAGGGAGTTGGCACCGCCCGCAAGGCCAAGCTGGCGCTGAATGGCAGATCAGTCTTTTATTTCCCCTATCTGCAATTTCCAATTGATGACCGCCGCAAATCGGGCTTCCTGTGGCCGGAGTTGGGCAAAGATTCCACGGGTGGGCTCGATTTTGCCCTGCCCTATTATCTCAACCTGGCACCGAATTACGATGCCACTTTCACCCCGCGACTGGTGGACGACCGCGGCCTGCTGCTGGAGCTGCAAGGGCGATACCTGGGCCCCTGGCTGGGGTTCTGGGATGCGGGCGGCTCCTACATCGATGGCGACAAGAAGTACCGCGAGGAAAATGAAGCTGTCAGCGACGACCGCTGGCTGGGCACCGTGAACCAGGCCGGCTTGATCGCCCAGCGCTGGCGCACCTTCATCGATTACACCAAGACCAGTGACGACGACTACCTCAACGATATCGGCACCAGTTCTCTGGACGTTCGCCAGAGTACTCACCTGATCCAGCGCGGACAACTGGATTACCTCGGCAACAACTGGCGGGCGCAACTGCGGCTTGAGCAATTCCAGACTATCGCCAAGGACATCACCACCAACCCCTATAAAAAGCTGCCGCAGCTGTCGTTACATCGCACCGCGCCGATCGAGGATTATTCCCCCAATGTGTTGTTCGAAAGTGAATACACCCACTTTGACCACGACAGCCTGCTGACCGGCCAGCGCCTGTACAACGAGATCGGCGTCAATTACCCCTTGTCACGGATCTGGGGTGAGCTCACACCACTACTCAAGTACCGGCAAATCAACTATGACCTCGACGCTGCCGTTGTGGCCGGCCCGCACACCGGCGACTCGCCGGATGTGGGTGCGCCCCTGTTCAGCCTGGACGGCGGCCTGTTCTTTGAACGGGATATGAGCTGGGGCAACCATAGCTTCATGCAAACCCTGGAGCCCAGGTTGTTTTACCTGTGGGCGGACTACGAAGACCAGACCGGGCTGCCCAACTTCGACACCAGCCGGCTGACCTTCAGTTACAACCAGTTGTTTCGGGAAACCCGTTTTTCCGGGCACGACCGACTCAACGACGCCAACCAGGTGTCGGTGGGCCTGACTACCCGCATCATTGACCCCGCCACTGGCCGCCAGCGGCTCAATGCCAGCATCGGCCAGATCTATTATTTTGAAGACCGACGCGTCAATGCCGGTGTGCCGGAACGGGAAGATATGGAGGGCAGTTCCGCCATCGCTGCGGAATTTGGCATGGCACCACTGGCTAACCTCGACTTCAATTCATCCTGGTTGTGGAATACCGACGACAACAAGCTGGATGAGACCCACATCTGGGTGGCCTACCTGACCCCAAGGCAGCGGATATTCAATGTCGGCTACAACTATCGGCGCTATACCGGCACTGACCCGCGCCAGAATGACATCAACCAGGTAGATCTGTCGACCTATCTTCCCATCGCGAAACACTGGAGCCTGTTTTTCCAATCCCTGTATGATCTGGATGAGAAAGACAGTATCAACGACATCGTGGGGATTGAGTACAATGCCTGTTGCTGGCGCCTGCGCCTGGTACACCAACGCAGCCTGAATCAAGCGTTTGGGTCCAACGTGGGCAGCCTGTTGGATACCAAAAAAGCCACGTTTATCGAATTTCAGCTCAAGGGACTAGGTGGCGTGGGAACCCGCGTTACCAGTATTCTGGAGGAGAATATCCGGGGATATGAAAGCAGTGACTACTAAGCACACTCTACGCAGTGCGGGGCTGGCCCTGTGGGTGTCAGCACTCACTTTTAACACATGGGCCGCGACCCAACTTCTGGATTCCGTGGTGGCCATCGTTGACGACGATATCATTATGTCAAGTGAGTTGCGAGAGCGCCTGGATATGGTCCAGGCCAGCCTTGCGGCCCAGAATGTGGAGGCACCACCCCAGGAAGTGCTGGTACGCGAGACCCTGGACCAGCTCATTCTGGAAAATATTCAGCTACAAATGGGCCGAAACGCGGGGGTACGTATCAGTGACTCCCAGCTCAATGCCGCGGTAACCCGGGTAGCAGCGCAAAATCGCATGACTCTGGATCAATTCCGCCTGCAGCTGGAACAGGAGGGCAAATCCTACGAGAAGATGCGCGAAGACATCCGCCGGGAGCTGATCCTGCAGCGGGTACAGGCGGGCAATGTAAACCAGCGCATCCAGATCACCGAACAGGAGGCCCTGAACTATCTGGAATCCCCTGAGGGCAGGGAACTGGTGGCCGAGGAATATCACCTGATCCACGCGCTGCTAGCACTTCCCGCCGAGACCAGCGCCAGGGAGATCGCCGCGGCCAGGGCCCACGTCGATGCCCTCTACGGGAGAATCCAGGCCGGAGAGTCCTTTCAGTCAGTTATCTCTTCCAGCGCCGAACCCTTCCAATTCACCGGTGGAGACCTGGGCTGGCGCAAACGTGCCGATCTGCCCAGCCTGTTTGCCGAGGTGGCTCCGGAACTGGAACTCGGGCAAACGGCAGCTCCACTGCAAAACCCGGCCGGTTTCCACCTGATCTACCTGGCCGATAAACGCGGCGGTAAAACCATCGTGCCACAGACCCATGTGCGCCATATCCTGATCAAGCCATCGGCCATCCGCAGCCAAGACGAAACCCGGGATTTTACCGCGCAACTGCGCCAGCAAATTATCGACGGCGCTGATTTCACCGAGGTGGCGCGGGCCAACTCCGAGGACATCGGTTCAGCCCAGGAGGGTGGTGACCTGGACTGGGTCAACCCCGGCCAGATGGTAGTCGAGTTCGAGAAGGTCATGAATGACACTGAGGTCGGCGCGATTTCTGAGCCCTTTAACAGCCAGTTCGGCTGGCATATTCTGGAGGTGCTGGACCGTCGGCAGGAAGATCTGACCGAGATGGTAGCCAAGAATCGGGCCCGCGAGGTTTTGCACCAACGCAAATTCGAGGAAGAGCTGGCGGCGTGGTTAGGCAAAATTCGCGACGAGGCTTTCGTTGACATTAAATAGGTAGACACAACACAAGAGTGCTCCCATGACCCTGCGCATTGCCCTGACAGCTGGAGAACCGGCGGGAATCGGCCCGGATCTGGCCCTGGCCCTGGCGCAACATCCCTCCCCCGGGCGGGAAGTGGTGACCATCGCTGATCCCGAGTTACTGCGCGAGCGCGCCCAACAGCTGGGCCTGGCTGTGGATATTCACGAGTTCGAACCCGAGGCGGCTCCTACGCCGCAAGCTGCCGGGGTGTTGAAGGTGCTGCCAGTTGCTCTCTCCTCCAGCTGCACCGCCGGCAGTCTGAATCCCGCCAATGCGGGCTACGTTCTGGAAACACTGAACCGCGCCGTGTCCGGCTGCCAGCAGGGCCTGTTCCAGGCGTTGGTTACCGCCCCGGTGCAAAAATCTGTAATCAACGATGCCGGCATCGCATTTACCGGCCATACCGAATACCTCGCCGAGCTCACCGCAACACCGCGGGTCGTCATGATGCTGGCATGCGAGCAGATGCGCGTTGCACTCGCCACCACCCACCTGCCACTGGCGGAGGTGCCGGGGGCAATCAATCGCGATGACCTGGCGGGCGTCTGTGAGGTGTTGCAGCGAGAATTACAGCGTCGCTTTGGGGTGAAGAATCCGCGCATCGCGGTGCTGGGTCTGAACCCCCACGCCGGTGAAGGGGGACATATGGGTCGGGAAGAAATCGAGGTCATCGCACCCACCCTGGAGCAGCTGCGGCAACGCGGGATGCAACTGCTGGGACCGCTGCCGGCAGATACTGCGTTCAACCCCAAAGTATTGCAGGAGTGCGATGCAGTGCTCGCCATGTACCACGACCAGGGTCTGCCAGTAATTAAATACGCCGGTTTTGGGCAATCGGTAAATATTACCCTGGGCCTGCCCCTTATTCGCACCTCGGTGGATCACGGTACCGCGCTGGATCTGGCGGGCAGCGGGCAGGCCGATCCAGGCAGCCTGTTCTATGCCCTGCAATGCGCCACCGAGATGGCCCTGGCTGAGCAGGGCAGCTGATGACAGACAGACATCGCGCCCGCAAACGTTTTGGACAGAATTTCCTGCGGGACGAAGCTGTTATCCACCAGATAGTGCGGGCGATCAACCCACAGCCGCAGCAGTCGCTGGTAGAAATCGGCCCCGGCAAGGGCGCCTTGACCAGCGGACTCATTGACAGTGGCTGTCATCTGGACTTGATTGAGCTGGACCGCGATCTGGTACCCCTGCTGCAGGCTCTTTTCGGCGAGTCCGAACGCCTGCATATTCACAGCGCCGATGCCCTGCAGTTTGACTACAGCAGCCTGCGTCGCGGCGAGCCGCGCCTGCGGGTGGTGGGAAACCTGCCCTACAACATCTCCACCCCGCTGATTTTCCAGCTGCTGA
>JAPUKZ010000138.1 GCA_027295405.1 Gammaproteobacteria bacterium | reverse complement strand
TGCAGTTGGCGCCCGTTCAGGACAAGTCAGCAGTCACTGACGGCTGGCGCTGGGCTGGCAAGTTCAGCAAAGCCGAACGCAGCTACCTGCAGCAACGGGCGGAGTCCGGGTCGCGCGATGGCAGCCTGGTGGCACCCTGGGGCGAGACCGATTCAGAGGCCGCGGCCCGGGCGCTTAGCCGCGATTTCGCCTGCGCTCTGCGCTCGCAACTGCAAACCCGACTCGCCCTTGACTGGCATGAACAATCGGCCCTGCCCGGCGTATTCTCAGATACCGTCAATATCAGTCGCCACTTACTCGGTAATTACCGGGAACTGAGTGTCTCCGCTACTGAGGCAGCCGTTGCTCCGAGCGCCGTTGCTGAGGCAGCCTTCGATGAGGCAGCCTTCGCTGTGGATGTGCGCCTGGTACCCTTGCGGGAGAATGTCTGGCAGCTCTGGTTGATCGGAGCTCCGCGACGGCCCGGCATGGCACCGGTGCAGGCTGTGACCTATTTTTCGGTTGCGTCGGTGCAGTGGCCCCGCCAGGTGGCCTCGAGCTATCCAGCCGCGGCTCATTCAAAACCACAACCCCTGTCACAACCATGGGGGCGATCGCGGCCTGACGCGGAACCATTGGACTATCTGGACGTGAAACTGCTGGATGCGACCCAGACTGATGGTCGGGGTTCCCGGGCAGCACTGCAGGTCACTCTGCAACTTGGCAACCGCGCGGAATGGCCCATGGATTACTCCTTTACTCTGTCCGGGGGACATTTCAATCACTGCATCGCCACCCCGGGCAACTACCGTCACGATCACTATGGCTCGCTTGAAGGCAGCCTCGCCGCCGGGGAGTCGGTGGTGCGGCGCCTGGTGATTGAGAACGCCGAGCACCGACCCACTCCGATTTTCGGACTGCGCAAGTGCGCTGGGTTTCGCGATCTGGAAGGTTTTGAAGAATTTAGCCGCCAGGGCCACAGGGTCACCGATTACGTGCGCTGGCAAATGTGAAGGAGGTAGAGGTAATGATGTCAACAATAAGCGGGTTGATAGTGGGCGTGCTGATAGCGGCGCTGGTCACCGTCCTGTACGGGCAGCAACTTTCCTCCAGCTTGCGGCATGCCATCGACAAACATCCGGCGGTGAAGGCACTACTGGAGCAGCCGCAACCGGAACAGAGCCGGGAGATAACGGTGGCAATGCTCTCAGCCGATGAGACCGGGGAGCTGACATCCACGGCTAGCGACCGGTTGGCAGCGTCGGCAGTGACTAACAGTGCGAGATGGGTCGAGCCGGCGAAGACGGATACCCCCCTGGCGCAAACACCCGCACTGGGGAAATCCGCTGCTGCTTCGGAAAAAGCCGCGGAATCGAACATCGCTCATGGGGAAGAATCGAATCTGGAGCAGCGAGCAGAACCGAACCTGGAGCAGGGAGCAGAACCGAACCCGGAGCAGCAAGCAGAACCGAACCTGGAGCAGCGTTGGTCCGAGTATGCGGCGAGCGCGGATAAGCTGCTGCCGGTGGGCTCCTTCCCCTGGCAGCGGTGTTTTCAGCGCTCAGCCGCCAGCTATGACCTGCCGCTGGCGCTACTGCTGGCTATCGCCAGCGGCGAGAGCGATTTTGATCCCGCCGCCCACTCCGACAAGAATGCCATCGGCCTGATGCAAATCCGCTGGCCCATAACCAGTCGGCATCTGGGTGTGCGCCGGCAAGCGGATCTCTATGATCCCTGCACTAATGTCGATGCCGGGGCTCGTTACCTGCGGGAGTTGGCGCAGCACTATGCCGACAACCTGCACCTGGCGGTGGCTGCCTACAATTATGGACCGGCCCGGGTTTCTCTCGGCCAGGTGCCAGAGGGCGCACTCTGGTACAGCCACTATATCTACCAACACCTACAGCAGGTGCTGGGCCTGGAACCATCAGCCACCAGCGAACTGATCCCAGCACCGGCCAGACCCGATGCGGGTCGCGAGGTGTTGATGACGTTCACCCGCGCTCACCGCGCCCGGGATTTCATTGCCTTTCTCAGCCGCCAGATACCCGGCTTGAACCTGCAACAACAGAGTGAGTCCCTGGGGCGCCACGAGGTGGTGCTGTTGTACAGCAGCGAGGTGGAGAAGCGCCGGGCAATACAAGCTTTGACCGCCGCCGGGCTGGAAATCCTGGGGCCGCCTTCAAATCCAAGCTATCACCTGTAGGAGAAGCACTATGAAGAAGAGCAATCTTATCATCAACAAACGCGCCGCCGCCGTGACCCTGGGTTGGGCACTGTTTCTGACCCAGTCACTGGCCGAGGCAGTTCCTCACCCGGCCCGTGAGACGCGGCCAAAGATCAATCTGTTTCCCACGTCGGTGGTGGAGAGCTTGAGTGAAACCTCGCGCGCTGCCCGGGATATGGAAAGCAGCATGTACGAGGTGGTAGCAAAACTCGACAAGCAGAAACAGGCGTATGAGAGCACCCACTGCGAAAACAGCGAAGATACGGGATGCGTACAGCTGCGCAAAGCCATTCGCGGCAGTTACAAGGAGATGCTGGACGTGATGCAGGCGAGCATACCGGAGATGCGTTCCACCCTGGACACAACCGCCAACTCCATGGGGACCAGCTTGCGCTCCGAAATTGGCCGCAAGATGACACCCGGCGATGTGCAGCGCATCCTGGCCGGTCGCAACGCCAGCAGCCAGGCGGTGCCGCCGTTTAATGCTAATCCAGCGCGCCAGGGCAAGCTCAGCAAAATGTTCTCCCGCTACTATGAATTGGTGAAGCGCGGTGGCCGCCAGGCCGATGCTCTGCCGGTTCTCGCTTCGCAGATTTACCTGGATTCCATGCAATCAATGTACTACCTCGATCTGATCGAAGCCGAGATCGGGTCCCAGAGCACCGAACTGGTGCTGGAACTGGAGTGGGGTGAGCTTACCGATCAGATCAGTGCCACCGTTACCGAGGTCAAGGCGCTGCTGTGGGGAGAGACTGACCGCAGCGAGGATATTCTGGAAGTGGGCCTGGAAACGGTGTCCCAGCAGGATACCTACAGTGATCTGTTAGTGAAATAAGCCCGATAAACCGTGGAGGATAGAAAAATGAAACTTAATCCCATCAGCCTGACCAGCCGTGGTGCCGCCGTGGCGCTGTTAGTCACTCTGGCAGCGTGCAGCCAGCAACCGCAGAAACAGGACAGTCACTGCGAGCTGACCCCGACCAACAATGTCGACCGGTTGTTCGCAGAGGTTGCAGACAAACTGCGGGATCGCAGCTGCCACTATTCTTATCCCGAGTACCGGGAACACTTGCTGAGCGCGGCCCGGGGCTCCCCCGGCGCTGCCAACGAGGCACGTTTTGCGGGCCTGCTGCGGCAGAGTATTGACCAGGGCGTGATTTCCCAGCGCCAGGGGCAGGAGCTGTTCAGCCAGTACTTCGATGCGGAGTTTTATGTGGTAAAAGCAGAGCCCCGCAGCAATTGTTCAAGCTTGCGCAAAAAAGAACAGCTGTACGCGGCGATGCGTGAGGAGTTGGCTTACAAGCGCGAGGGTATGCTGGATATCCTCGGCGACGAGAACCGGTTTCGCCAGGCCCAGCAACACTACAGTGACTTGCACCAGGTATTCGACGCTGTCGAAGTGGCCTGTGGTCAGGCCCTGTAACAGACATGGCTGGCCCGCGTCCACACTCCGGCAGTTTTCTCACCGGCCTGGTCTGGGGGGTGAGTCTTGGATTCGCCGCCCTGCTGCTGCCCATGTTGTGGCTGGGCACAGATTATTCTTTCTCCGACGCCAGTTCACTGACGCCAGTGCTGGAGCAGGGATGGCGATTGTTACAGACGAATCTGCGCGGCTCGGTGTATCTCTTCGCGGTGGTATTGCTGGCTTTTCTGGTGCTACTGCAGCGTTTGCGCGGGTTGTTGGCGCAGCCGCAGCCGGAGTTGGATCGTGTGGTTGGCCACGAGCAGTTGCTGGATCTCTGTGCCAACCTGTTCTTCGGAGTTGGTGTCATCTGGACCGCGGTGGGTATGCGCGAGGCATTGATGCATGGCCTGGGTGATCCCGCGGGTGCCGCCAGTGCCGGCGCTTTTGCGATTCTGCAGCGGCTGGTGGAGGGTGGCATCCTGCTGGCTTTGAGTACCACCATTGTCGGCGGTGTTGGCGGTTACCTGATGCGGGTGGTGAAGTCCCTCAGCCTGGGTCAACAGCTCGCGGCCCTGTATATGCAGGAGAGTCAGCGTCCGGCCGAAGCCAACCTCGCTGCCTTGCAACGCATTGAGGGGCTTTTGCAGCACCCGGGTTCCGCTGCGGATTCTGAGCCCTCATGAAGCCCCCCTGGTACCAGCACGGTGAGGATGCGGAGCTGGAGGCGCTGCAAACCGACGTCATGCGATTCATCGCTATACTGGGGTTGTGTTTGGCGGCTATCTTTTCACTGGCTCAAAGTGGGGCAGAGAAGAATGACACCCCGGAATCCCGCGCGCTGCAGTCCGTTGCGGCCCCGCTGGTGCAAGAGTCCAAATCGATGCCTGCTGCCAGGGCCATAGCCACACCTACCCCCGCTGGTACGGCTAGACAGGTATCTGCACACAAGGCGACGGCAACACCAGCGCGAGGCTCCGCACCCAGCCCCGTTAGCACCATCGCGTCCGCACCGCCACCGCGGGGAATCGGGTTCAGCCTTGAATTTGTCTCCGATGCCGCCTTGTTGCGGTTGCTTGAAAGCGGGCAACTGCGCCTCTTCGCCAAGGTGGATGGGCATCACTGGGTGCTGGATTCGGGTAATGACAACTTTACAGAGACCGCTGCGCCAGGTAGCTACTACAGAATGCTCGCGGCAACAGTTCCCGCCTCCTTGCGCCGGAATCTGCTGCGCGCCGCTGCTGCCTCGGCCGGGGAGTGGGGTGTGCAACTCACACCGAGTATGGTTGATCAGCTACAGCGGATCATGGGGGAGCGTGCGGGTGGCAGTCTGGTTATTCAGCCAGATGGAGGTATCCGGGTTGAGCTGGCTGAGAAAGATCCGGGTGCGTGGCTGAGTCCGGGAAGTTAAGCGACAACCGGGAGCGCGTCGGCGGGCTTTCTGTGTTAGTTTTGTTCCGAAATTCCTTTTCAAGAACAGGAGTAATGATCATGAGCACCGATTTTTCCAATCTGTTTACTATAGAGGGCAAAACGGCACTGGTGACCGGTGGCTCTCGCGGCATCGGGGAAATGATCGCAGCGGGTTTCCTCAGCCACGGCGCCAGGGTCTATATCAGCTCGCGCAAGAGCGAGGTCTGTGATGCCACGGCGGAACGGCTCAGCGAACAATACAAGGGGGAGTGCATTTCCATACCTGCGGATCTTTCGGGACTGCCAGGCATCGAAGCCCTGGCCGCCGAATTGCAGGACCGGGAAACCCGGCTCGACATTCTGGTTAATAATGCCGGTGTCTCCTGGGGTGCGCCGCTGGATGAATTTCCCGAAGCCGGCTGGGATAAGGTCATGGATACCAACGTCAAGGGCGTATTTTTCCTCACTCAGAAACTGCTACCGCTACTGCGTGCCTCGGGCAGTGCGGAAGATCCGGCCAGGGTCATTAACATCGGCTCGGTTGACGGGCTCAAATGCTCGGCATTCGATGCCTTCAGCTACGGCGCCTCCAAGGCGGCCCTGCACCACCTGAATCGTTTTCTGGCCGCTCACCTGACCAAAGAGCACATTATCTTCAACTCGATTGCGCCGGGACCGTTTCCCACCTGGATGCTGAGCACCGGGGTTGGCTTTGGCGGCGAGACCGACGGCGTCGACTGGGAAAAGGTGGGGGCAGCAAACCCACGCGGACGTGTGGGTACGCCAGAGGACATTGCTGGGCTGGCCATTTTTCTGTGTTCGCGGGCGGGCGCCTTTGTGGTGGGTGAAACCATTGCCTGCGACGGTGGCACGGTGGCGACTTCCTAGGAAGCCAGTACACAGGTCTCCGGCCACCGTTTCTGGGTATTTCCCGTCGCGGATCCGGCGCTTAACTTCGGGCTTAGGCGTGCGGCAACGCTTGGGAAAAGCCCAATTATGGTTTAGGCTCCCTGCGTCCACCAGAAGAGGAGTTCAGCGCATGTCCAGCGGGGATGATAGCAATCACTACAGTGCCCAGGGCGCCAAAACCACACGCTACGGTGAAAACGGCTACGAGGTGTTACTGGTGGATGAACCGGTCCCGGGTATCCGTCGCCTGACCTTGAATCGCCCGGAAAAGCGCAACGCACTGAATCACCAGCTGCGTGGCGAGCTGCTGTACGCCTTGCAAGTCGGGGATGCCGACCCCGATGTGCGGGTGATGATTGTGCGTGGTGCCGGCACCTGTTTCTCGGCGGGTTATGACCTGGGCGGGGGTAATATCGGGCTGGAATACCCCTTCCATACCGCCGCAGGTGACAGTCAGTGGCCACGGCACGTGGTAGAGGGCTGGATGAAAATCTGGGACCTATCCAAACCGGTGATAGCGCAGGTGCATGGCTACTGCCTGGCCGGCGGCAGTGAGTTGGCTACCGGTTGCGATCTTGTCTATGTGGCCGACGACGCCCAAATCGGTTATCCGGCGGTGCGTTTCGGTGTGCCCGATATGCAGTTTCATCCTTGGCTGCTAGGATTGCGCAAGGGTATGGAAATGCTGCTGACCGGTGACTCCATCAGTGGTGAGGAGGCGGTCAGTTATGGCTGGGCGACCCGGGCGTTTCCCGAAGCAGAACTGGAGGCGAGGGTTCTGGAACAGGCCCAGCGCATTGCCACGGTGCCGGCAGATATACTGGCTCTGAACAAGCGCGCCGTACACCGGCAAATGGAGATCATGGGGTTTCGCGATGGTCTGCGCCAGGGCACGGAGATATGCGCACTGGCCACCCACCAGGCCAGTTTCAAGGAATTTCTCAAGGCGACGGAGGGCGGGACCAAGCTGACTTCCGCCCTGCAGCAGCGGGACGAGAAATTCGGCGATTACCGCACCCGGGATTGATAAAGCGGTGACCGCCGATACCTCCCGTTCGCTCGTCGGACCCACGCTAAACAACACTGCCCTGGTGGTTGTCACCTATCAACCAGATGCTGAGTTTCAACAGAGGCTGGAAATTGCCGCGGCACAGTTCCCGGCGACTATCGTGGTTGATAACACGGGCGTGGAATCGTGCGAGCTTTCAGGGTTGTGCCCGGAACAGATGCGGTTTATCCGCAACCACAGCAACCTGGGCCTGGGAGCCGCCTTGAACCAGGGTTGCGAGGCGGTACTGGAAGCGGGATTTGAATGGGTGGTTACCCTGGACCAGGACAGTCTGCTGGAGGAGGAGTTTCTCCGCATCATGATCCAGGGCTGGAATCAGTCGGAGGAGAAAGCCGTTGTCCTCGGTAGCAACTATTTCAGTGTCTCGCGAGGTGCGTACAAGATCAATCCCGAACAGCAGTTTAGTACCCGCCCGTTGAAAACCGTCATCACCGCGGGTTGCCTGATGCACCTGGGAAGCTGGCGCGACCTGGGCCGGTTCAGGGAGGACTTTTTTATTGATTCCATTGATCACGAGTTCTGCCTGCGGGTACGGGGCGCGGGTTTGGGAGTACGCATTAACTGCCGGCCAGGGATGCGGCACACCATTGGGGATAAACTTGACTACAGGTATGGCTTGAAACGGCTGGCGCCCTTCAGTCACAGTCCCCTGCGCAAGTACACCAGTGCGCGAAATTCCATGCGTACAATTCTGGAATACGCCCGGCAGGAGCCTGGCTGGTGTCTCCGGAAGCTTGCCGGGCTCAGTGCCGAGTTGCTGTCTATCATTATTCTGGAGTCCGGTAAAAGCCGCCGCCTGAAGTCTTTCCTGCTTGGGCTCAAGCATGGCTGGCAGGGCAAAATGGGGCCAATTCCGGACGTTCTGCTGCATGACTAAACCCCGGCTGACCATCCTCGGTGTGCAACTGGAATCAGAGGCCTACCCCAATGTGCTGCACCGGGTGCGCGCACTGGAAAATGCTGAGAATATACAGGTTCAAAAAATCCACTACAGCGGCTGGAGTCGCGATACGCAGTCCCGCAGCGGCAAGTCCCGCCTGTTGCGCAATTTCTGGCGGATGCTCTACGCGCATCTGGCAGTTTTGCTGCGTTATCTGCGTAGCGGACGGACGGATTGCACCTATATTCCCTATCCGGCGACAATGCTGTTGTGGCTGCTCTCCCTGGTGCCCGGCAGGCGCCTCGGCACCCGTCGGGTTGCGGATGCGTTTATTTCTCTCTATGACACTATTGTTCTCGATCGCAAATTGCTGGCCGCCGGAGGCATACCGGCGAAGCTGCTGTATTTGATAGAGCGCCGGGCGTTCGGGTTTGCCGATGCGGTGATTGTCGATACACACGAGAGCGCGGCACACATGGCAGACTTGTTCGGCTTGCCGCTCGACTCCTTTGTCGCCGTGCCCCTGGCAACCGACGAACTTCTATTCCAGCCTTCAGAATACCGGGCCACTCGCAACAGCTGCCGGGTACTTTTTATCGGCACCCTGATACCGCTGCACGGTGTGCCAACAATTATCGGTGCGGCGACTGTACTGCGCGCGCAGCGGCATATCGAACTGAAAGTAATCGGCGACGGTCAGGAAAATTCGGCACTGGCGGACTATGCCGGGGCCCAGGACAGCAACCTCGAATGGGTACGGCAGTGGCTGGACAGCGCTCAGATTGCCGGGGAAATTGCCGCGGCCGACGTGTGTCTCGGTATATTTGGCGCCACGGAGAAAACCCAGCGGGTACTGCCCTTCAAGCTTTACGCTTACTCCAGGATTGGTCGCTGCATCATCACGGCAAAGACCCAGTGCAGCGCGGCGTACGCGTGTGGGTTGGACTACCAACCGTGGTACGCCGTACCGGTGGCGGATGCACGATCCCTGGCCGCAGCGATCACTGAAATAGCGGATAACGAAGAGTTACGTTCCAGGCTGGCAGCTAACGCTGCGCGCTTTTATCGGGAACACCTCAGTAATAAAGCCGCCGAAGAAACCGTGATGGGGACGTTGTTTCCAGCACCTGATTGGCAATCACCCGGTTGTTGATGAAGGCTGCGGGGCCCCAGTTTATCTAATTATCGCCACGCTTGCGCAAGCGGATGGAGTTGAGACACTATTGCCTGCCGATCCATTGCAACTTATCTGGTCTTGCATATGACTTTGGAACAGGAAGCCTATTATGTCTGTCATTCTTGTCGCGCTCCTTGTGTTGCTGGCTCCCTTGTCGACAACAGCTGAACCGCTTTCTATCGAGCGTATACACGGGGATCCGGCACTGGCCGGCAAGTCCCCGAACAGCCTTCAGTTTTCCCCCGACGGGCAGCGTGTCACGTTTCTGCGGGGCAAGGACTCAGACTTTGAGACCCTGGATTTGTGGGAATTCCACATACCCAGCGGCAAGACCCGGCTGCTGGTTGATTCAGACAACTTTGCAGCTGCTGGTGCGGAACTGTCCGATGAAGAGAAGGCGCGCCGGGAACGCCAGCGCATCAGCAGTAAGGGAATCATCAGCTACCAGTGGTCCGAGGACGGCAAAGCCCTGCTGTTTCCACTCGGAGGTGACGTGTTCTATTACGAGATTGCGTCCGGCGGGGTCCGGCAGTTAACCGCCACCCCGGAATTCGAAACCGACCCTAAAATATCCCCGCTGGGTAACTATGTCTCCTACATCCGTGCTCACAATCTGTTTGTGCGGCATATCGAATCGGACCGGGAGATTCAGCTGACTCGTGACGGCGACGGTATCATCAGCAACGGCAGCGCGGAGTTTGTGGCTGATGAGGAGATGGGGCGACATACCGGTTACTGGTGGGCTCCCGATGAATCACAAATAGCCTACATGCGCGTGGACAACTCGCCTGTGGAGATCATCACCCGCAGCGAGATTTACGCCGACGGCATCAAGATGGTGGAGCAGCGTTACCCCAAAGCGGGCGCGGCCAATGCCGAGGTCAAGCTGGGGCTAGTTCCTGCGACCGGTGGGCAAACCCGCTGGATTGCCCTGGCCGGCCCCGATGATGGTTACCTGCCGCGCGTCCGCTGGCTGCCGGACAGCAAGACGCTCTCACACCAGTGGCAGTCGCGCAACCAGCAGGAATTGGACCTGTATTTCACTGACACAGGATCGGGCCGCCAGCGCCGTGTTCTCTCTGAAACTGCAAATACCTGGGTTAACCTGACCGAGGGCAAGCATCAGGGGCTTTATTTTCTGGAGGATGGCAAGCATTTCCTGTGGACCTCCGAACGCAGTGGTTTTCGGCACCTCTATTTGTATGACCTGGAGGGGAAACTGGTAAGGTCTCTGACCCAGGGTAACTGGGTTGTCAATGAGCTGTTGGCGGTGGACGAGGCCAATGCGGTGGTGTACTTCACCGCCAACCGTAACACACCGATAGAACAGCATCTCTACCGGGTGCCGCTGGAGAGCGCGGGGCAGATAGAGCAGATCACCAGGCGCCCGGGCTTCCACAGTATCCAGTTTGCGGATGACGGCGCAGCCTTTGTCGATAGTTACTCCAACGCCAATACGCCCCCGCAGGTAAGCCTGCACCGGGCCGGCGGTGAGCAAATTACCTGGCTCGAGGAGAACCGGGTAACGCCAGACCATCCCTTTTACCCCTATCAACGCGATTGGATCCAGCCTGAGTTCGGCTCGCTGAAAACCGCTGATGGCGCCGAATTGTTTTATCGGCTGTTCAAACCCAGGGGCTCTGATAAGGGCGGCTCTAATAAGGGTGAAGGGGGTAAGCAATTTCCCGCCATCGTTTATCTCTATGGCGGACCCGGTGCGCAGATGGTCACCGACGCCTGGCCCAGTCGCGCCCAGGCTTACCTGTTTCTGCAATACCTGGCCCAGCAGGGTTACGTGGTCTTCACCCTGGATAATCGCGGTTCCGCCAGTCGCGGTACCGCTTTCGAGAATCCGATCTATCGCCGCATGGGCGGCATTGAGCTGGAGGACCAGCTCGCCGGCGTCAGGTTCCTGCGCGGCCTGCCGTTCGTGGACGGGAAGCGGGTCGGCATACACGGCCACAGCTATGGCGGCTACATGACCCTGATGGCCATGTTCAGGGCGGGCGACTATTTTGCGGCGGGGGTCGCCGGGTCGCCGGTCAGCCAGTGGGAGTCATATGACACCCATTACACCGAGCGCTATATGTCGACGCCACAGGACAATGCGGATGGCTACAAGAAATCCTCGGTTTTGTCCTACGCAGAGCAATTGGAGGGAGACTTGCTGGTCTACCACGGCATGGCTGACGACAATGTGCTTTTCACCCACAGCACCCGTTTGTACAAGGCGTTGCAGGATGCTGCGATTCCTTTTGAGATTATGGACTATCCGGGCAAGAAGCACAGCATCCGTGGCAAAAACACCGGCATTCACCTGCACAAGACCATCGCCAATTTCTTCGACCGGTACCTGAAGTGAGCCTTCATGTGTCACTAACAGAAGTGAGCCTTCATGCAGGCAGTCTCCGGTCCTGTGCTACTCTTGATAGCCTGGTGTCAGCAAACCATCTGGTTGCCGTACCAGCGCTGACAGGAGACCAGTGCAATGCAACAAACCCGATCACCGATTGATGACAGCGTCTATGTGGAACGTGCACAGGCCAGCGCCGCTGATGTGGATGCTGCTCTCGCCGGGGCGGTGGCGGCGCAAAAGGAATGGCGTGGTACCGCCATGGCAGAGCGCGCGGTGTTGCTGCGATCCTCGCTTGAATATTTTGAGCTGTATCGACGAATCCTGACACCGGGTCGGAACTCATCGCGGAGGCGCCCTAGAGCTTCATCGCCATCATCAGGAACCCGGAGAAAGCGGCATTGGAGGGTGACAGGCGCTTGTCTACTTTTTGCTTGGCGTCATCGATCAGCCGACGATACGCCTGATAAAAGTCCCAGCTGGGGGTGGGTTTGTAAATCAGATCGTTGATGTCAAAATACTGAATGATCCCTTTGGCTGTGGTCGGCTTTACGAACACTTCAGTATCGGGCGCGTAGTAGGCCGGAATAATTGAAACCAGACTCCATTTTGCCAATTTCCCGATTTTTAGCAGGTCAACCATAGCCCCAAAACCTGCCTGTTGTTTGCCGTGCAGCATGCGACTCAGGGCATCAACCAGAAAGGCCTTTTCGTTCGTACTCAGGTGGTTCACAAAGTCTTTGAATTTTGGTTTTTCAAACATTGAGACCATGGATGAGCGACTGACGATCTTGACCATGTTGTCGGTGGTTTCTTCAATATTTCTGCACTGTTTTTTCGAAAAGGACGCCTGGGCGAATTCAATCATCTTGTCCATTCTGTGCTTTTTCCCCACCTTGATCATCTCGGGGTGCTCGAATCCGCCGGGGTATTGGGCGCAAAAGCCGGCCTCGGCAATCTTCAGTTTCTGCTCATTCAGCATGTCGTTCTCCAGAGCTTGATGATTGGCTGCGGTTAACATCTTTCTTTCTACCGGCTGCGACCCAGGCTCTGCCGCTCAATCGCCAGTCCACTGCTGCCAATACCAGCATAGCCTATACGGCTTTTGCATACGGTTCTAGCGATGTATGCCTGCGTTTCAGGAGCGCTGGAGGATGTAGTCAGGCTGTTTCAGCAGGGCGACCCCAGCGCTGACTGGATTGGAGTTGATGGTTTTGTTTGATCCGGAATCGATTGCGGAACAGTGCCTGGATTCCAGCGGGACAGGATTTCAGTTCGGATTGAATATGGCGGTGTCCAGCCAGTAGTACCCCTGCGCCTGAGCATAGCGCGAGACCCATTCGCCTGTTTCCATAAGCCTGGAGTATGATTAGCCTTTTGAAGTTTCGCTACTGGCGGGAGAATAGCGATGACAAAGTTGGCCTATCAGGTGTTTGACGCCGACAACCATTACTACGAGGGCCTGGATGCTTTTACTCGCCATGTGCCCAAAGATATGCGCCAACGCTGTGTGCAATGGGCAACTATCGATGGCCACCAGCATCACCTGGTGGGCGGCAAGCTGGCCCGCGCGGTCAAAAATCCCACCTGGGACCCGATCGCCAAACCAGGATCCATCGCCGACTATTTACGCGGCAATCCCCTGGGTGAAGACGCAATCGAGCTGATGCGCGCGCGTGAGCCGCTGCCGGATTGTTACATCAACAAAGATGCTCGCGTCGCCACCAGCGAGCAGCAAGGCCTCGAGGCCATGTGGCTGTTCCCGACGCTTGGGGTGTTGTATGAAGAACTGTTGAAGCACGACACAGAGGCGGTCACGACCCAGTTTACCGCCTTTAACCGCTGGTTGGAGGAGGACTGGGGCTGCAATTACCGGAACCGTATCTACGCCGCGCCCTATATCTCCCTGTGCGATGTGGACTGGGCCTGCCAGGAGCTGGAATGGGCACTGGCGCAGGGTGCCAGGGTAGTGGTGATGCGTCCCGCCGCAGTGTTGACAAAAAATGATGGGGTTCGTTCGCCCTCCGACCCCATATTTGATCCCTTCTGGGCACGGCTGAATGAAGCGGGCATAACCCTGGTGGTGCATGCCAGTGACTCCGGGTATACCACCCACGGCTATGTTAATGATGGCTTCTCAGCTGACATGAGTGCTGGGAACTTCAGTCCCAATATCAAGCATTTCAACATCGAGCGCGCCGCCTACGATTTTCTGATTACGATCACCTACGAGCGTTTGTTTGAGCGCTTCCCCAACTTGCGGGTCGCCTCGGTAGAAAACGGTGCAGAATTCCTGCCGGACTTGTTCCGCAAACTACGCCAATCCAGCAACCGCCTTGCGACTGCGGGTTACTACAAGGAAGATCCGGTGCAACAGTTCAAGGAGCATGTCTGGATCAATCCCTTCTGGGAAGATGATGTTTATGAAGTCGCGGAATACATGGGTACCGACCATGTGATATTCGGTTCTGACTGGCCGCATATCGAAGGTATGCCGCAGCCCCTGGACTACGTGGCAGAGCTGGAAAACTTCAGTGAAGCCGACAAGCTGAAAATCCTGCGGGATAACACGCGATCATTGAATACGCCACGCCCGGTTTAACCCTGTATTGGTGGACGAGCTAAGGTTGGGATTCACCTCAAGCGGCTTTTTTACGCCGGCGTGAAGCGCTTTTGCGGGTTCTGCTTTCCGCCTTCTTCGGCGAGGTTTTAGCTGTCGCCTTTTTAAGCTCAGCAAAGCTCTCATTGAGGCAATCCCGATAGAACTCCGGGTCGGGCATCATCTCCCGGCAGGCGGTAGCGGAGATGGTGAAATCCCCACAGTAACTACCGATCACATGAAACAACCCCAGGCCATCCTGTACCGGACCCGTGCCGAAATTCGCGATCATTCTGGCGCCGGTGTTATATAGCGGCACCTGCGGCCCGGGAACATTGGTTATAACGCAGTTATAGAGTGGGTCCATCTGGTTCAGAAGACCCCAGCGACTGGCCAGGCGCGCTGCCAGGGCAGTGAGGGTGCTGGGAATGAACTGGGTGTAGTCGGTCATGGTTTTGGCGCCCACTGCATTGGCGTACTCCTTGGCCTGTGAAGTACCTTCATGCACGGCTCGCAGCCGTTCCATGGCATCTTCAATGTCACTGCGCACGGGTACTGTCATGGTAGAGACAATGTTGCCTCCCTTGCCTTTTTCAGCGCTGTCCCTGACGTTAATCGGAGCCATGGCGGCCAGGCTTGCTTCCGGCAGCTCATCTTTCGAGAGCAGGTATTTGCGCAATGCGCCGCCGCAGATGGTAATCGCTACATCGTTGACGGTAGTGCCGGAAACGGTGTTCTTGATGTCTTTTATATCCTGCAGTGGAAACGTCACCGCGTCGAAGACCCGATGCGCAGAGACCGCATCGTTAAAACGCGTGCGCGGGATATTTTTGACCCGCTGGAGCTCACCACGCCGCAGTCGCGAATAAAGTCTGGCAAAGCCGGGGACTGTATTGCGGGCCACCGACACAAAGCGAAATGGCTGTTTCAGGGTGTTCAACTGCGCGCGTGCGAGTAGTCCCAGGGTGCCTGGTTTTTGGTCCACGGTGATAGAGTAGGGCTCGCTTGGTTGCGCCACAACCGGACTCAGATCGTGCGTCGCCGCGGTAATTTCCATGCCGGAAGCACCGTCCACAGCAGCGTGGTGCATTTTGGTGAATATGGCGAAGCAATTATTCGGATAGCCTTCCATATTATCCAGGCCTTCGATGACATACAGCTCCCACAGGGGGTGGCCGCGATCCAGGGGGCGGGCATGAATACGTGAAATAAGAATGCACAACTGGCGCCAGTCGCCGGGTGCAGGCAGGGCGATATGCCGAATATGGAATTCGGGGTCAAAACTGCCGTCGGCTATCCAGTAGGGATGATCCAGGCCCAGGGGGACCGTTACCAAGCGTCGTGTCAGCGCCGGCAGCCGTCTGATCCTTTGCGCGGTGTTTTCGATAATCTGCTTGAAGCGCACCTTGCCTCCAGGCGCTGTGGATTGGTCGTATATGGCTAAACCCGAAATATGCATGGGTGCATTGGGGGTTTCCAGATAGAGAAAAGAGGCGTCCAGACCGGTCAACTGCTGCATAGAAATACGTCCACCACACTATTCATAGGGTAAAGCAAAGTCTAGCAGATACCGGGGCACTGAAAAGTAATTCTCATTGGGCAATCGTTCCGCCGCTGACAGGATCGCCTCCATTTCTGTGCAGTGCTTGCGGGATCCTTGCACTGCAACTGTACCCAGGGTACTAATGTGATGAGCCATCAGTGTTGGTTCCGCGATCAATCGAAAGTGGATTTCGACAGCATCGGACACCTGCAACCTACCGCCTAGTGCGCTGAACGGTTCCAGGCCAAGGTTTGCCTGGCTCAGGGACAACTGGCCGTTAATTGTAATCGAGTTTGGGTTACGGTTGACGTCGAAGGATACGCGTTCGGCGTGGTGAACCTCCTTGACGATGAACGCCACCAGCGCCGACGCCTTCCCCCTCATCAAGTTAAGTTCTGTGACCGTTATCGTGATGTGGAGCCAGCGGGAGGATTCGAGCACGGCTTTAAGCAGGTTACTGCGCGTTCCCTCGACTGCCCCCGCATTCGGTCTGGTGTCGAGTGCGTGGCGCAGGCGAGCGTCTAACGGGTCAACCTTCAGCTGCTCTACCCAAATACGAATCTCTGCCCGGCCGGCCTCGGCGACATCGGGCCAAAATACCCAACCCTCCAGCGTATCGGCCACGATGACATGATCATGGCCAAACCGGGCCAGGGAACCTGACCGACGTACCACGATGTCGATGCGCGACGCTGCCGAGTTCAGCCGGTAGACCGGCTCGCCCGCGTTCGCGGCTTGCTCGAAATCAAACGCGGGCCATTGTTGCGGTTTTGAGATCGGAGCTTGTGGCGCAGGTCTTGGCTGGCAAGCGACCAGCAACAACAGCAGGGGCAGGACAAGGCGCCGCATACCGGCTATGGTACCAGCGTCACGCGGAACTTTACCGTGACCGGATAGCCGATCACCTCATCGTCTGCCCATTCGCCGATGCCGATTTCAAAATGTCTGCGATCGATGGCCAGTTCACCCGTCATCACCGAACGGCTGTCGTCGCCAACCCAGCTAAACGGTACCTGCACCGGTCGCCGAACGCCCTTCAATTCCAGCGTGCCATGCGCCACAAAGCCATCGGCTAGTGTGAAGATGTGTTGGCTGCGAAAGCTGGCTTGCGGCTGTCCCGGTACGTCAAACCAGACTGGGCCGGCAATCTCCTGGTTGACCTCGGCGTCGTTCATGTCAGCACTCCGCAGATCCACCTGGACCTCCAGCTGAGCAGTGCTTGGATCGTTGGGATCGAAATTAGTGTACACCTGGAAGCCCGCAAAGCGTCCCGCGATCTCCAAACCTTCAAAGCTGACTATGAAGGTGAGCTCACTCTCGTCCACTAGCGAATGCCACTGGGCCAACACCGCCGTGGCCGACATCAAGCCCCAGGCCAATAACAGGCATCGCAATCTCAACTTTACCCCCTCCACATTCTGCGCAAAACGTCATTTCGCTTGATGAAATGGTGCCGCAAGGCAGCCAGAATATGTAGTGACAATAGTGCAACCAGACTCCAGACCAGCAGTTTGTGCAGCGTCTCACCGATCTCGTGTAGTTCTTTGCCGGAGGCCAGAATGTCTGGTGCCGGCACCAACCACCACAGCTTCCAGGGAAAAATGGCCGTATCGGCAACCAACCAGCCGCTAAGTGGCAGGGCCAGCATCAGAAAGTACAACGTCCAGTGGCTGATCGTGGCGCCATGGATTTCCCATCGTGGCGTTCCGGCCGGCGGCAACGGTGCGGGGTCAAGAGTCTTGTTCCATGTTCGCAGCACGGCGAACAACAGGATGGTTACCCCCAGGGATTTGTGCCCGGTCATCCAGGTGACTTTTTCCGGCGATCGCGCCATTTCCTCCGCAACCCAGCCGACCGTCAGTTGCACCCCAATCATGGCCGCCATCAACCAGTGTAGGCTACGGGCCACTCTTCCCCATCCAGTAGGTCCGGGCTGTTGCACTAGTACTGCCCCAGATTAACGAGTCAGCTAGCGGACGCTTAGCCGGCCACGGATACGGGGGCCGGTCACTGGCGCATCACTTCTTCACCCAGGCCCCACCGGCATCTTGATAATAATTGCCCGCGGCCGTCGCTTTCATGGCCCGCTGGTAAAAGCGGTGTGCTACTTGCTCGATTTTCAGGTTGTTACTTTTTGCGGAATCGGCAAACTTGGCCCTGCGCTTGTTATTAACATTCTTGACCACCGCTTTTACATCGTCTCTGGGGGGTGTAACCACATAACCTACATAGCCGTCATTGCGCTCACCCACCAACCCGCCCGTCTTGGCTTCCTGCAAGGACAGCGCAAAGGCGGCGTTGCTGCCCAGCAACATCAGGCAGAGTCCAACCAGTATCCGTTTCATCTTTCGCCTCCTAGAAAAGTTCACTGTCTTCATCGAATAACTCATCCAGATCCTTATCTACCCTGATCCGAATTTCGTGTTCGATTTTGATGTTTAAATTAATTTCAATCGGCTTATCCGGCGCCGCCACTTGCACGGTGGGCGTACAGGCGCTGAGCAAACCAATGACCATCAAGCTTAGCAGTCCGGTTTTTAGCATCTTGGTTCTCGATCTCTCCCGCTAGATTGTGTGTTGACCAGGCTCAGGTTAACACTAGTGTGCGGCCACGCACAAAGCGCCGGATGATCCCGCCGTAGGTTTCCTATTCTCGGACAGCCTCCCCGGACGAGCCACCCAGTTTCTTACTGATGGTGTCGGCGATCACGCGACCCGATTGCAAGCTCTTGAGCAGAGTGGGGATGTTGTCGGTAACATTGAGGTTTAAATGGATCGGCCGCCCCTGCTGCAGTGCCGGATTGCTGCCCCGCAGAACCATCTCCAGCACCAAATCGCCGTTTTCCAGATAATCGGCTTCAACCTGAAAAATAGTGTAGTGGAAGTTACTGAGCGCCTCTATCACCTGCACCATGGCCGGATTGGTGTCGGCAACCACTTCGGTGCGGTAGCGGAACACGCCGCCGGGCGCTTTGGCTGCCAACATGCCGCGCTCCATGGTGACACCCAACCGGGTGACATCCAGCGGCAACAGACCGCTGATAAGCCCGGTGCCCTCCACGGCGTGATAACCGGCCAGGGCCAGCAGTTGCTCCACTTGTATGCCATCTACACCGATGGGAATCTGGTTGTGGGCGTTGTCGACCCGGTAGACTGCATCCTCGATCCACACCCGGCCGCCGAACAAGCGGGCCTCCACGGTTTCCAGGATCAGTTGTTGCTGTGCCGCATCCACCAGGAAACGGGCCTGGATTGCCTCGATGGGCACCCCGACATCCAGCGAGTCCAGCGAGATTGTTGCAGCGCTTGAAGTTATCAGCTGGTCGGGCGAATGAAACTCGGCCGCTAAATCTCCGTCCAGCCCGACAAAACCAATAGCCTGGTACACCCCGGCGAGGCCCTGCAGGCGCAGGCTGATCTCGCTCTGCAGTACGGTGCCCTGCTCGCCACTATGCCACCGCAGGCCCACATCCAGCAGCAGGCTACCCGCGAAGATATCCCACTCGAAGGGCCAGTGGGCAAAGTGCTGCGACAGACGATTGTGGTCGGCATCGAAGGCGATGGTGTCGGCCAGTATGCGTCCACTACCGCGCTCAGTATCCAGCCGGTAGTCGGCCGAACCCTTGAACAAGGGCTTCTGGCTATCACCCCATACCTGCCCGGTGAGACTCACAGCCTGCCCGGCGAGGACGATATCCGACTGAATTGCCAGGGCGGGTAGCCAGGCACCGGAACGCTGCAAGTTAATAGTGTCCGCACCGAGATGGAGCTGACCTTTCAGTGTGCTATTTGAGTCCCGGGACAGCTCCAGGCCCGACAGGTTTAACCGTGTCGCCAGATTCAATTCGGGCATCTGCACCCTGGGTAACATGAGCTGCAACTGATCCATTTGCAGACGCAGCTGGCCGGAGGACAAATGGTATTCCACGGTCCCGGCGCTGTCGGCGATCAGCGCGGGCCCACTCGCCACAACATCGCCCAGCAACAGCGATTCAGCGCGTAGCAATTCACCGGCGGCCAGGCTGGCGGTCAACCGGTCATCGTCAAGATCCAGCTGGGTCGACAACTGCAACTTGAGGTTTTTTACCGTCGCCCCCCCCTCGCCGGTCAGCGTTAGTTGCGGTGCCTGCAGCTGCAGTTCCAGTGTTGTCTGACAACGCAATGTCACCTGGTATTGACAATTAATGGTGGACAGCTGGCCATCGGCATTCACTGAATAGCGCTGTTCATCCAGCTTCCAGGCAATCGCCTCCCCGGTCAGCGTCACTGCGAAGCCTTCCGCCGTCCTGGCTTGCACCGCGATGGTTAAAAAATGGGGAAAACTCAACCGCAAATCGACATCCAGCGCCAGCTCATCCGTGGTTGCCAGTTTTACGCCCAGCGCCGTCTCCGGCATTATCTGCAGCCGCCATTGCTGTTGTGCGAGTTGTGCCAGGTCATCCTTCAGCAGCCCAGACCACTGAAATACCAGGTCTCCCGACGCCGCGGTAACGGGCGCGGGTAGATCTACCAGCGGTGCCAATAATGTCAGAAGCGCATCGACGGACAAGCGCCCTTCGCCCTGCACCTGCTGCTGACCCTGTTGGTGGACGAAGGTGGCGCTGAGTTGTAGCACCGGTTGATCCTGGCGGGTGAGGTTCGCCGTCAGGACCAGTCGATCCGCTGCCGTGCGCTTGAGTCGCAGTAGCAGCTGTTTATCCCGATCTTCGGCCGCCAATAGGAAGTGTTCGTCTTCCCAGGTTGCCTGCAACCGCAACGGTGGGCTGATCAGGGGAGAGGAAAATCCGCTCACTTCCAGCGCATCGACAGTAATGGATTGCAATGGGGCGGTTATCACCTGCTCGGCAAGCCCCGTTAACAACAGCTGCGTCTCGGCGCTCGGATCGGCGGAGACAGGCTGGGTTAAAACCGCACGGCGCACGGTCAGCACGTTGGGCCCGGCATCGAAAAGACTGTATGCCAAATGCACCCGTTGCAAGGTCTGCCGGGCGTTGTCTTCACCCACCCCCAACACCAGCTGTTCAATATTCAGGTCATCCCAGCCAAGCTCTAGCCCCTGCAGTTGCAGCAGGCGTATATCCGTCTTTGCCAGCGC
This sequence comes from Gammaproteobacteria bacterium, assembly GCA_027295405.1. Lineage (GTDB taxonomy): Bacteria > Pseudomonadota > Gammaproteobacteria > Pseudomonadales > Halieaceae > JAPUKZ01. The sequence continues at coordinate 6,099 of JAPUKZ010000138.1, read as the reverse complement.
CGCGTTAAACACCATGGTGAGTAACTGGATGCGCAGCTGGTACAGTCCCGCCAGTGTGGCGAGACACAATATCAGTCCGATCAAAAGGCGTTTGGGCATATTCCTCCCGGCTGGCATCTCCTCGGCGCGGTTTCTACCTGATCCTGCGGCCGGAGAATAGAGTGGCTGGGTCAGCAGATCCGGTTCGCTGGATCGACCCCTTGATGAAATACCTGGGAATGGATTAGAGAATCTCCTTGCTGCGGGCTGCCGCTTTCCATGGTTTCTCGCATTCCATTTTATTCTTCAAGTTCAAGCAGGGTAGCGCTCCAACCGCTCGCGAGTGTGGGTGAGGTCTTGTCTACAAATTCCACCTCCAGGGCATGGAACTGACGCCGTGTGGTCAAAAAACTCATCCACGTCAAGAAATCAATAGCTTAGCAAATCTTGCACGTGTTTCAATGCCGACTTGCACTGCCTCAGGTTTAGCTTAAGATTTGCTATGAGAAGACACTACCAGCTGGGGATAGATTTTACATGGATTGGGCACGCATACTGGCTTACATCACAGGGACTGTGGAGCAAGAACTCCTTTTGCGTAACGAATACCTTGCGACAGAAAACCGGATACTCAAGGCTCAAATCAAGGGCCGATTGCTGCTCACCAATGTGGACAAAGCCACTCTGGCTGAAATCGCACATCGCCTCGGCCGCAAAGCGCTTGAGGATGTAGCCAATTCCGCGAGACCCGACACCATTCTGGGTTGGTATCGGAAGCAGGTAGCACGTAAATTTGACGGATCTAAATCGCGCCGCTATCCGGGCCGCCCCAGAATTGACGGTGAAATTGAACAGTTAGTTGTGTGTATGGCCAGAGAGAATTCGGGCTGGGGTTATGACCGTATTGTGGGTGCCATGGCGAATCTCGGCCACACGATATCAGATCAAACGGTAGGCAATATTCTCCAGTGCCACGGTATACCACCCGCTCCGAAGCGTCAGCATACAACGACATGGGCAGACTTTATCCGTACGCACATGGCTGTGCTCGCCGGAACTGACTTTTTCTCCGTAGAAGTTCTGACACTTCGAGGGTTAGTGACCTATTTGCTGCGGCGCGCTTGTTCGCAGGGATATAGTCTGCCAGCAGGGAGTTGCCGATAGGCATTGCACCTGAACTCAACACACCAACACCCAATCGGCTGAGTAACAAACTCCAGAAGCCCACCGCAAAACCACTCAACGCACTGACGGCACTCCACACTAGCAGGCTCACCGTCAACAAATTCACCCGGTGGCTGCGATCGGCAAAGTAGGCTATAAGCGGTGAGCCAACGCCGTAACAGAGGGCGTAAATGGTGATGATGCTGCCCAGCTGTGTATCGGATAACCGCAACTCCTCACCCATGGGTTGCATCAACAACGCCATCAGCTGGCGGTGCATGAAATCGATGGCGACAATGCCGAACAATGCGCCCAGCATCAACCTGGAGGACGGTAGGGTTTGTTTGGTTTCAGACTGCATGGCAAGTCATTCTTGTAATAGACTGTCAATAGGCGCCCAGCTCGGTGCCCAAATCGTCATCGAGGTCGTGAGTGGAACCCGTCTTTGCTGAGGTGGGGCGCTGGGCTTCCAGCTGGCGGATGATTTCTGCGTGTCGATCGCGGCTCAGGGGATAGCGCCGCATAATGAAGGAGGCAATGAGACAGCAGAAAAGGACGCCTGGACCATAGAGAAGACCGAGACGGTTGATTATTTCGGGAGCCACCTCACCAGGTATCGCGTCGCTTGGGAATGCGATCAAATCGAGCCCCACGCCGGCCACGAAATGACCGAGCCCGGAAGAGCATTTGTGCAGAAAGTTGCTGGTGCCAAAATAGATGCCTTCCTGGCGGCGACCGGTTTGCAGCTCGTTTTCGTCGGTTACATCCGCCAGCATGGAGATAGTCATCAGGGACACAGAGGCGCCTCCGAGACCGGACAGGAACGAAGCGACGATCACCAGCATCACCACGCCGGTGTGACCGGCGGAGACCGGTAGCCAGCCGAAGTAGTACACCGCCACCGGAAACAAGGCGAAGAAACCCATCCAGGCAACCCCGATCATATAGCAGGTTTTTTTCTCCAGCCGACGGGATACCCAATTCCACAACACCAGGCCGGACAGCATACCGACCAGAGTGGCCACCATGGTGTAGCCGATTTCCTGGGAATTCATTTCGAAGAAGAAACTTTTAAGGTGTACCAGCAGGGCCAGGCGCATCCCCGTGGCCAGGAAAGCTACCAGGCCAGCAATAATCAAAATGCGAAAGGCGGGGAAAGACATCGCCGTGGCAGCATCATTGATCATACCGCGCATACTGAAATGGTGATCCACAGCGGCTTCAAATAATCGATCGCGCAGTCCGAAGGTGGCCAACGTGGAAACGACAATGGGTATCGCGATAGCAATGGCGACAACGGCGCCAAACGCCGGATAAGCAGCGGGGTTCAGGGTCCCCAATTCGTAGTTCGGGGTGGCACGGAAAAAATACATGGTCCCCGCCATGGAAACCGACAACCAGCCCAGTATTGAAAAGACAGAGCGATAGGCAGCGATGCTGGTACGCTCGGTTGGATCGTCGGAAAGTTCTGCTGTCATGGCAGAATAGGGCACGACAAAAAGTGTCATGCTTGCTCTGACCAGTACTGCGAAACCGGCCAGCCACAGGAATAAATTGAATTCCGTTAGTCCCGCTGGTGGTGTGAAGACCAGGTAAAAGCTCAGTGCAGTGGGTATCGCCGAGAGCATCATGAAGGGGTGACGACGCCCCCAGCGGGTTTTTGCGGAATCAGACAGGGAGCCGACCAGCGGGTCTGTAACCGCATCAAACAACAGCGCCACCAGCACTGCGGCGCCCGTTAAGGTGCCGGACAAGCCCAACACCTGGGTGTAGTAGAAAAACAGGAACGCCTCAACGGCGCCGTTCTGGAAGCCTTCCCCCAGCTGTCCGAAGCCATAGCTTAGCTTCTGGTGGCCCCTTAACGGCGTATTCATTGAATGCCCGGCCTGTCTGTAATTGTTGCACACATGTCACGCACTGGGTGTACTACCACCCACTTCTATCCGGCGCATAACGCGGCTCTGTTCGGAGCTCAGCAAGTGACCGTGATCGGCGATGGCCAGGTGCTGGGTGGCGAATTCGTCCCAGATGGCCACCGACCCCAACTGCCAGCGGAAACGACAATGGCGGCTGTGGGCGCTGCTGATGTGGTCGTACAGGAAGTCGAGCAAGGCGCGGCTTTCCTTCTTCGGCAGCTCGATAATATGGCTGACATAGGCGGAGTTGACATACAAGGCCTTGCGCCCGGTTTGTGGATGTGCAATCACCAGGGGGTGAGCGATGGGAGGACAGATCTCGAGAACCTTGTCGACGATTTCCTGGCCACCCATCATATCGATAATGCGCTGGGGCAGGCTCTGGGCGAAATTGTGCATCGCGGTCAAACCCTCCAGCATGTTTTTCATTGCGTCCGACAGGTCGTCATAGACCTTGTACATGTTGGCCCACATGGTGTCACCGCCGTAGGGGGGGATTTCAATGGAGCGCAAAATGGCGAGATCCGGGGGCTTGGGAGACCATGTGACATCGGTGTGCCAACCGTCGTTGCCGGGTGGGTGCTCCGCGGTATCCATGATTTCATCGATCTGACTCTCCGAGTCCCTGGCCTGCCTGATGGGGTGGACGAACTTGGGGCCGAAACGGCGAGCAAACTCGATATGCTCATCATCGCTGAGGTTTTGATCGTGGAAAAAAATGACGTTGTGTTCCCACAGGGCGTTGCGTACCGCTTCAAATTGTTCAGCGCTCAGGTCGCGCAATTGCAGGCCGTGAATTTCAGCGCCCAGGCTGCCTGCAATAGGGCGTATATCCAGTTTCAGTAGTGCAGAAGACATAGTCATTACTCTCTTGCGTTTGTGTGTGGGTTTGAAGCCGGCTACAGGAATCGCTTGAAACCAGAGCCACTACCGCACTGTCAGGGGATTTATCTTTGATGAAAATCCCCTCGATCGCGTGCTGCCGATGACAATAATATGGGTAATCCCCGCCGCCACGCTTCCGCGCGGGCACGGAGAGGGCGGAAAAGTGAATAATCACCGCAATAAATCTCTGGGTATGGGGGTTTCGCGAAAACGGTGGTTCAGCGTTCGGTGGCGTGCTTGCTGCAATTACAAGGTTGGTTTTACATCCCGCCCTTGCTTTTGTTCAGCAAAGTGTGCGTTGCGCCAGGAGTGCGTCACCCGTCTCCGATAACGGTAGCCGCATCCTGCCAATAAAGACTGCTGCGAGCAGGAGCGGAATTTCCTCCGGGGCGTTAGACACCGAGGCGCTGCGAATTCGATCGCGCGGTTTCGATATCCCGGCTAGACTAGAGAACCGGTCAGCCGGCTTGCCTGTGGCCTGTTCTCGCCAGCCATATTCAGTCTGCTAGTAGTCGTAACTTACCGTCAAGCCATAGCTCCTGGGATCGCCGAAGGTGGTCACCTCACTGGCGCCAAACACGCCCCATGCTCCGGTAGCGATGATACCGTATTCCTCATCGCCCAGGTTTTTGCCCCACAAGGTGAGTTTCAGGTCGCCGGGAATACTGCCCAGGGTGATGTTTGACCAGGTCACTGCCGCGCCCCAGACGCTGTAGTCGTCGATAATGGTGTTGTCGCTGCTATTAATGGAGGTAGAGACCTCATCCTGGTAGGCGTAGTTGACGTTGAAATCCAGAGCGCCATTGTCAAGCGGCAGGCTGTAATCCAGTGAGAGAGTATAGTTGCTCTCGGGCGCGTAGGACATCACATCGACAAAAAAGAATGTACCGACAGGTGAGTCCAGTGAATCTTCCCCCAGCTCGGTATCAAGGTAGCCGTAGTCAAAGCGCAGGGACAGGCCTTCGGTAAGCAGCAATGTCAGGTCGAATTCGAACCCTTTGAGGGTGGTGTTGTCGATGGGCAGTAAATCGCGCTGACCTGGCGTTGCGCCGGTCTGCACGCTGGCTTGCAGGCCGTCGAGTTCCATGTAGAATGCCGCCATGTTCAGGCGCGCTCTCCGATCCCAGAAATCCCCCTTGAAACCCAGTTCATAACTGAGAATATCTTCTTCATCGAAGCCCCTGGCAAAGAGTTCTTCATTCGCGGATCGCTGAGAAGTGCCCCCCGACTTGAAGCCACTGACAACCTTGCCGTAAACGTTCATGTCATCATTGATGTCAAAGCCAACCGTTAACGAGGGGGTAAAATTGCTGAAATCCTCATCGTAATTGCCGACAAAGCCAACCGACGCATTATTCCGAAAAGCTTTGCGTTGATCCTCTGAATAGCGGCCCCCTACTGTTAGCTGCCAGCGCTGGTCCATGAGCTGCGGGATGTAGGTGAATTGCCCGAAGACGGCCAGGGAGTCGTTCTCGGCCTCCGAAAAGTCTGTGGGTCTGGGTACGCCGAGTGAGGAGGAGCCGGCGGCGTCCTGTGATGATTCATCCTCGTAGTAATACAGTCCCACCACATACTCCAGATTGTCGGTGTTACCGAGCACCTGGATCTCTTGCGAAAACTGTTCAAATTCGGCATTACTCACGGCATAACTGGGTGCGCCGGTGCCACGGCCAATCAGGGTGTAATCACCTACTGCGGTAGCCAGGGGGTCACTAAAGTATTCGTTGTCCAGCTCTCGCCAGGCTGTAATCGATTTAACCGTCAGATTGTCGCTGGCTTCCCAGGTGAGAAACAGTGTATGGGCGTCAATCTCCAGATCATTCTGCATAATTTCCCTGAAGGGAGTCACGTCGTCCAGGCGGTCGGAGGTGGCTTGAGTTATCTCTGTAAAAAACGTCAGCGCCCCCGGTGCGACTTTCGTGGTTTGCTCCAGGCGCTGACTGCTGTCGCCCCAGGCCTTTTCATAGCGGTAATCGATTGAAAACGTGTCAGTCGCGTCCAGCCTCAAATCCAGTACCACGCTGTCGTTGTCTTTCATACCGAAGTTTTCACCTGCGCCGTTGTTTTCTACCAGTTCCTCGCGTTCGGTGTGAAGGTAATTGAGCTTCACGGCCGCCTTGTCGGAAATGGGTGCGTTAATTACCGTGTTGGCCTG
>JAPUKZ010000137.1 GCA_027295405.1 Gammaproteobacteria bacterium | reverse complement strand
CGACTGATGGCCCCTTGGCGGCTCGCCCGAAGGGAGCCGCCCAATTCGCTCGCTGCCGCGTCGCCTAAGAGCGCCTACTGTTGGTGCAGCTCTTGGAAAGGTAACCTACATTCCCGGCGAGCTGCGTCGGAGTGCCGCATCACGTGCAGCGAATGAATTGGGAGGCTCTGAATGTTACAATATGAGTGACGAGGTACACTCGAACCGTCGGCAAAAAGGATTTATTGAAGCGATGATTATTAAACCCAAAGTTCGCGGTTTCATGTGCGTTACCTCGCATCCAACTGGCTGCGAGGCGAACGTCAAACAGCAAATCGATACGGTGAGGGCCAAGGGCGAAATCGCCGACGGTCCCAAGCGGGTATTGGTTATCGGTGCATCCACCGGTTATGGGCTGGCCTCGCGTATCACCGCCGGCTTCGCTTGTGGTGCCTCCACCATTGGTCTCTTCTTTGAAAAGGAGGGCACTGATCGCAAGCCGGGCACCGCGGGCTGGTACAACTCGGCGGCCTATCACAAGTTTGCCGATGCCGAGGGCCTTTACGCCAAGAGCATCAATGGCGACGCCTTCAGTGATGAGATCAAGGACAAGACCATTGCGCTAATCAAAAAGGACCTGGGTCAGGTAGACCTGGTTGTGTACTCACTGGCCTCGCCGCGTCGCCAACACCCCAAAACCGGTGAAGTGCATGTTTCCACCCTGAAACCGCTCGGCTCAGCGATAGTGGGTAAAGGTATCAACACCGACAAGGAAGAGATTACCGAGTTCTCGCTTGAGCCCGCCTCCCAGGAAGAAGTGGACAATACCGTTGCCGTCATGGGCGGTGAAGACTGGCAGATGTGGATCGAAGCGCTGGATGCGGCGGGGGTACTGGCCGATGGCGCCAAGACCACGGCCTACACTTATCTTGGCGACAAGCTGACCTGGGATATTTATTGGCACGGCACGATCGGTGCAGCCAAGCAGGATTTGGATCGGCGCGTGATTGAACTCCGTAAGCGGCTGGCCGCCAGGGGTGGCGATGCCAGGGTGGCAGGACTGAAGGCGGTGGTCACCCAGGCCAGTTCTGCCATTCCGGCGATGCCCCTGTACCTGGCGGCATTGTTCCGGGTAATGAAGGCAGAGGGTGTGCATGAGGGCTGCATCGAGCAGATAGACGGCCTGTTCCGCGAAAGTCTGTACGGCGCTGAACCGCGGTTGGACGACGAAGGTCGGCTGCGCGCCGATCACAAGGAACTGCAGCCCGCGATTCAGACGGCGGTGGAAGCGATCTGGAATGCCGCCACCACCGAAAACCTTGCGGAGACCACCGATATAGCCGGCTACAAGCGCGAGTTTTTGCAGCTGTTCGGGTTTGAAGTGGATGGCGTCGACTACGCGGCTGATGTTGATCCCGAAGTGCCCATTGTGAACCTGGTATAGCTGTTATGTTTGAACACGGTGTACCCCATTCCCTGAACTCGCGAGTGCGACGTGTTGTCGCTCCCAACCCCGGCGTTATGACCGGGCCCGGCACCAACACCTATCTGTTGGGTACGGAAGCAGTGGCGGTACTGGACCCCGGTCCGCTGATTGATGAACATGTGGAGGCGATTCTGGCCGCCGCTGACGGCAAGATCCGCTGGATCGTGGCCACCCACACCCACCCTGATCACTCCCCGGCCTGGCAGCCCTTGCAGGAAGCCACCGGCGCTGAGGTGATTGGTGCCAAACCCTGGGATGATATGTTCCAGGACGATACCTTCGCTCCCGGGGTGGAAGTCACGCACGATTACCTGTTACAAACTGACGAATTTACCCTGCGGGCGATTCACACCCCCGGCCACGTCGGCAATCATTATTGCTTCCTGCTGGAAGAGGAGGGCATGCTGTTCACTGGCGATCACATCATGCAGGGTTCCACGGTGGTGATCGTACCTCCAAGTGGCGATATGCGTGCCTATATCGATTCCCTTAAACTGCTGCTGGATTACCCGATCAAGTCCCTGGCGCCGGGGCACGGTTCGGTGATTGAGGACCCCGAGGCCGCGGTCAACTGGCTGGTCGACCACCGTCTCAAGCGCGAGCAGAAGGTGGTCGATGGCCTGCAGCAACTGCGTGAAGCAAATCTCGATGAGCTGGTGCTGGTGGTCTACGATGATGTGGATTCGGGCCTGCACAGCATGGCCAAGTTGTCGATGACCGCCCACCTGATCAAATTGCAGCAAGACGGTCGGGTGCAGTGCAGTGACCAGGAGCGCTGGTCGCTTATTTAGATTGTTTTACATTCTGCGGAGAAAAATGCGATGAATGGTTTGATGATGGACCAGTCACTGCTGGTCAAGTCCATTATGGAATTTGCCGAGAAGGTGAACCCGGACGTGGAAATCGTCTCGGTTACGGCGGACAATCCGTGCCACCGTTACACGTACAAGGAAGCGTTTCAGCGTGCCCGCCAACTGGCCAATGTGATTGCTGGCTGGGGCCTGTCCCACGGCGATCGCATTGCCACCCTGGCCTGGAACGACTATCGCCACTTCGAGGCCTATTACGCTATTGCCTGTAGTGGTTACGTGTCCCACACCATCAACCCGCGGCTGTTTCCGGAACAGGTTGAATATATCATCAACCACGCCGAAGACCAGTGGGTGTTCACCGACCGCGATTTCGTTCCCTTGCTGGAGCAGATTGCCGGAGCCTGCCCCGGGGTTAAGGGTTGGGTGGTGCTGACTGATGCAGCACATATGCCCGCGACCAGCCTGGCCAATGTGCACTGCTACGAGACCCTGATGGCCGGCGCCAGCGAGGAATACAGCTGGCCGGACCTGGATGAAAATGCCGCCTGCGCCCTGTGTTACACCTCCGGCACCACCGGTAATCCCAAGGGGGTGTTGTACTCTCACCGCTCTACCCTGTTGCACGCCTATGCCTCGCTGATGCCCGATGTATTGGGGCTGTCCTGCAAGGATGTGGTGTTGCCCATCGTGCCCATGTTCCACGTCAATGCCTGGGGCAATCCCTACGCCTGTCCCATGACAGGGGCCAAACTGGTGTTCCCCGGGTCAAAAATGGGGGACGGCGCTGAACTCACCCGCCTGATCAATGAAGAGGGCGTGACCATGTCGGCGGGGGTGCCCACGGTCTGGCTGGGCTTGTTGGCGCACTTGCGGGACTCCGGCGAACGCATCGACAGCCTGCAGCGCATTATTGTGGGTGGGGCGGCTTGCCCCCAGTCCCTGATGAAGGAGATGGATACCCACGGCGTGGAAACCCGCATTGGCTGGGGCATGACCGAGATGAGCCCGCTGGGCAGTATTAACTCCCTCAAGCCCGAGGTCATGGACTTGCCCGAAGCAGAGCTGGATACCCTGCGGCTCAAGGCGGGTCGACCGGTGTTCGGGGTGGACATGAAAATCACCGACGACGACGGCAATGAGCTGCCCTGGGATGGTGTCGCCTATGGTTCCCTCAAGGTCCGCGGCCCCTGGATATGCAGCAGCTATTACAAGGTGGATGAGAGCGATGCCCACGCCGAAGCGGGCTGGTTCGAAACCGGCGATGTGGCCACTATCGATCCCCACGGCTATATGGCCATCACCGACCGCACCAAGGATGTGATCAAGTCCGGCGGCGAATGGATCAGCTCCATAGACGTGGAAAATGCCGCCATGGGCCATCCACGGGTGGCCGAAGCCGCCGTGATTGGCCGTTTTCATCCCCGCTGGAGTGAGCGCCCACTACTCATTGTAGTTCGAGACAAAGGGGGTGAAGACCTGACTGGGGAGGAAGTTCTGCAGTTTCTGGAAGGCCAGATCGCCAAGTGGTGGATTCCTGATGCCATCGAGTTCATCGACGAGATTCCGCACACCGCCACCGGCAAAATCCAGAAGGTGGCGCTGCGGGAGATGTTCAAGGATTTTGAGTTCTCCGGCTGATTTTCCTGCCTGGGGGGCTATGGCAATGAGGCCAATACCCCATTCTGCAGGGTATAAGTCGGCCCTGGTTTATATTATTATGCGATATGCGTAAAATATCGCCCGATATTTTACGAATTTCTATTGATTCAGTGGACTTCAGTCACTAATATACCGCGGCTTTTCCCAACACCCCGTTTTTCCCCGGAGTTGCCGCGATGGCTGAGGCCCAGATTCACGCAAGAACCATGGCGCAGGTTGTGCAGGCGGCCGCCGACACCTATGGCAGCCAGGTCGCCATTCAGGATGGTGCGGTCTCCCTTACCTACACCGAACTGAACGAGGCCCGCTTGCAGGTGGCGGCGGCTTTTCATGAGACGGGACTGGTCAAGGGTGATCGGATCGCCATCTGGGCTCCAAATATCTACCAGTGGATACTCGCAGCGATTGGCGCCCAGACCCTGGGCATCATCCTGGTGCCCATCAATACCCGCTGGAAGGGTTCGGAAGCGGCCTTTGCCCTGAATATGAGCTGCGCGCAGATGTTATTCACCGTGGGTGATTTTCTGGACCAGAGCTACCCGGAATTACTCATCGACCAGAAGCTTCCGTATCTGGAAACCACCGTGATGTTGCAGGGTAATGCCCTGGGCTGCATAGGCTGGGAGGAATTTCTCGAGCGCGGTGAGGGTGTGGATCGCGATCAGTTGCTGAAACTCTCGGCTGAAGTCTCGCCTCAGGATCCGCTGGATATCGGTTTCACTTCTGGCACCACCGGTTCGCCCAAGGGCGTGGTCACCGGCCACGGCCAGAATATCCGGGTATTTGAAACCTGGAGTGCTACGGTGGGGCTGCGCAGTGATGACAACTACCTGATTATCAGTCCGTTTTTCCACTCCTTTGGCTACAAGGCCGGCTGGCTGGCGGCGATTATTCGCGGCGCCAAAATCCTGCCAGTGCTGACCTTTGACCTGGATGCGGTGCTGGCGCAGATCGAGCGCGACAAGGTCACCATGTTGCCGGGGGCGCCTACTATCTACCAGGCTATTCTGGCGCACCCGCGGCGGCAGGATTTCGATCTTTCCAGCCTGCGCCTGGCGGTCACCGGTGCGGCACCGGTGCCGGTAGAGCTGGTCAACAAGATGCGCAATGACTTGCGGTTTGAAGTAGTTGTGACCGCCTACGGCCTGACCGAGTGCTGCGGCACGGTCACTATCTGCGAGCCGGATGATCCCGCCGAAGTTATTTCGGGAACCTCAGGTAAACCGATGGCAGGGGTGGAAGTGAGGATTGTGGATGCGCAGGGTCAGGAATTGCCGCGCGCTGAGCCGGGGGAAATCTGGGTGCGGGGTTACAACGTTATGCAGTCGTACCTGGATGACCCGGTGCAGACCGCCAACACCATCACCGCTGAGGGCTGGTTGAAAACCGGTGATGTTGGGGTGATGGACGAGTCGGGCTACATCCGAATCACGGATCGTATCAAGGATATGTTTATTGTCGGCGGTTTTAATTGCTACCCGGCGGAAATCGAAAATATGTTGTGTTCGCTGGAGGGTGTGGCGCAGGCGGCAGTTATCGGTGTAGCCGACGAACGCATGGGTGAAGTGGCCAGCGCCTGGTTGATCCTGGACCCCGGTGCAGACCTGAATGAGGCGCGTGTTATCGACTGGTGCCGCGACCATATGGCCAATTACAAGGTACCTCGCAGCGTCCATATCGTCGACAGCCTGCCTACCAATGCTTCCGGGAAGGTACTTAAAACCGAGTTAAGGCAGATGGAGTCAGAGCAGTGACAGGCAGTCTGGTCAAGGTAGCCCCTTCGACTCCGATCGAGCTGGATGAGGTGGACCAGCGCATCATCCAACTGTTGCGCGAAGATGGTCGCATGCCGTTTCGGGCGCTGGCGCGGGAAGTGGGTCTCACGGAAACCACGGCGCGAGCGCGGGTTCGACGGCTGGAGGAATCCAATACCATGAAAGTAGTCGCTGTGACCGATTTCGAAGCAGTCGGCTACGAACTGCTGCTGGCTGTGGGTGTGCAGGTTGAAGATCGTTCGCCGGTGGAAGTCGCGGAAGACCTGGCGCGCTTTCCGGAAGTGTTTTCCGTGAATGTTGTTATTGGCAGCCACGATGTGGAGATTCTGGTGGTGGCAGAAGACCAGGCGGCCCTGGCAGACCTGATCTCAAACCGCTTGGCCTGCTTGCCGGGGGTGCGCCGTTTGACTCCCTCGCTGGCAGTGGAGGTATTGAAGAATCAACCGGATTGGGTGCCTTTCCATAATGAGTAAGCGCGTTCTCGATGAGGTGGATAGAAGCATTGTGGAATTCTTGTCCAGGGATGCGCGCACCAGCAATCGACAGATCGCCACTGCCCTGGGGGTGACTGAGGGTACCGTGCGCGGGCGTATCAAGCGCATGGAAGAGGAAAAACTGATTCGTATTACCGCGGTCACCAATATCGACCGTTTTCGCGATGCGGCCCTGGCTTACATCTGGATCGAAGTGGAGCGCAGCCATCAGGCGCGGGCAGTGGCCGGGCACCTGGCCGGCATGAAGGAGTTGGGTTTTGTTGGCCTGATGATGGGGCGTTTCGATATTCTGGCCATCACCATGGTCCGGGATACCGAGCACCTGGCCGATTTTGTGCACCGCAATATTACCGGTCTGGAAGGGGTGCGCCGCACCGAGAGCACGCTGGGCGTGAATTTTGTCAAACACGACTACCGGATGGCGCGGATCGTCAGTTAGTGGGTGGCAATCCCTGCGCTGAATAGAAAGCGCTGAATCGGAACAGCCGAATGCGGCGAACCGGGTACAAAGTACAGAATTTTGTGAACGAAAGGAGCGAGAATGGATAAGCAGATGACGGCCGCAGAGGTAGTCGGCCAGCTTGAAGATGGTATGACCATCGGTATCGGCGGTTGGGGTCCGAGGCGCAAGCCCATGGCCCTGGTGCGGGAAATCCTGCGCTCGGAGCTGCAGGACCTGACGCTGGTGTCCTATGGTGGTGCTGATGTCGGTATGTTGTGCGCTGCCGGCAAGGTCAAAAAGCTGGTATTTGCGTTTGTGTCACTGGATTTTATCCCGCTGGAAGCGCACTTTCGCCAGGCGCGTCAGCGTGGCGCCATCGAAGTGATGGAAATAGACGAAGGCATGATGTTGCTGGGCCTGCGCGCGGCGGCCTGGGGTCTACCCTATATCCCCACCGAGGTTGGCCTGGGTACGGACATTGTCACCAGGAACCCCGACCTCAAGCTGGTGGACAGCCCTTACGATGACAAGGAGTGGGTAGCCATGCCGGCACTGAAACTGGATGCCTCCCTGATCCACGTTGACCACGCCGACAAGCGCGGCGTGTGTCAGATTTCCGGCCCGGATCACTACATGGACGATATGTTTGCCCGGGCTGCGGCAAAAACCTATGTCTCCTGTGATGAGTTGGTAGACAGCAGTTACTTCCATGCGCCGGAGCAGGCCAGAGCCGTGTTCTGGGAGCGCGCTGCCACCACCGGAGTTGTGCATATTCCGGGCGGTGCGCACCCCTCTTCCTGCAGCCCGCTGTACGGTTTCGACGTGCCCCATTTCAAGGAGTACAGTGCCGCCGCCAGGGACGAAGCCGGTTTCCAGGGTTATGCCGAAAAATTCCTGGGGGCGAGTGAAGCCGACTACCAGGCGGCAGTCGGGGGTCTCGAAGCCATTCAGACACTGCCCCTGCCCAGCTATTGATCAGCCTGAGGAGAAACCCATGAGCAATGATTACACCCTGGCTGAACTGTGCATTTGTGCGGCAGCGGAGGCCTTTCGCGATGATGGTGAGGTACTGGCGACCGGTATCGGGGTGATTCCCCGCCTCGCCGCCAGCCTGGCCATGAAGACTTTCAATACTGACCTGATGATGACGGATTCCGAGGCCTGGATGCTGTCCTCCCCCAACCCCCTGGGTGACCGGGGTGCGGATTTTGTCCAGGCCAACGAGAGCTGGATGGGGTTTTCGCGCATTTTTGACAATGTCTGGAGTAGCAAGCGCCATGCCATGTTGGGCCCGACCCAGGTGGATCGCTTTGGCCAGTCCAATACCTCGGCCCTGGGCGGCAGCTACGAGGCACCCAAAACCATGATGCTGGGTGCCCGAGGCTTTCCCGGCAACAGCATCAGCCACCAGAATAGTTTCTTTGTGCCGGCGCACAGCACCCGCGTGTTCATTGAGGGGGAATGCGATTTTGTTTCCTCTATCGGCTACAACCCGCAGCGCCTGCCCAAAGGTCGCTCACTGGATGATGTGGATATTCGCCTTATCATCACCGACCTGTGCGTGATGGATTTTGGCGGTGCCAATCACCAGGTGCGGCTGCGCAGCCTGCACCCGGGTATCAGTGCTGAGCAGGTGGTGGAAAAAACGGGCTTTGAAATCGAGGTACCCGCGACTGTGCCGGGCACTACCGTCCCCACGGCGGAGCAGTTGGCCATTATCGCTGAGATGGATCCGCACAACCAACGTGCCTATCAGATCAAGGATAACCCCGCGGGAGACAGGTCCTGAGCCATGCTGCAAACACGCCTGACTGACAAACTGGGTTGCCAATACCCCATCGTACAAACCGCGATGGGTTGGGTGGCGGATCCGAACCTGGTGGCGGGAAGCTGTAATGCCGGTGGCTTCGGTTTCCTGGCTGGCGCCACCATTCCGCCTGAGGAAATGGAGCGGGACCTCCTGCGGGTGAAGGAACTCACCGACAAACCCTTCGGTGTGAACTTTCATATGTACCAGCCCAATGCGGCGGCTATCGTCGAACTGGTGGTACGCCACGGGGTACGAGCGGTGAGCTACTCGCGCTCCCCCGGCGCTGACATGATCGCCAAACTGAAGGATGCCGGCGTTGTCTGCATGCCCACGGTAGGGCTGCCCAAGCACGCCATCAAGGCGGTGGAATTGGGTGCCGATGTAATCACTGTGCAGGGCGGTGAGGGCGGTGGCCATACCGGCGCCATACCCACCACCCTGTTATTGCCGCAGGTTGTGGCCGCGGTCGGCGACAAAGTACCGGTGGTCGCCGCGGGCGGTTTCAAGGACGGCGACGGATTGGTGGCCGCCATGTCCTGGGGCGCCGACGGCATTGCCATGGGGACCCGCTTCCTGATGAGTAAGGAGAGCCCGGTCCCCCGGGAGACCCTGCAACGCTATATAGAGTGCAAGGATCCGGGTGTGATTATCCGCTCCACGGCGATGGATGGTCTGCCCCAGCGCATGATCATGAACCAGCTGCTGGAAAAACTGGAACGGGCGGGGCCCTTGAAAAAGCTGTTGCTGGCGGTGAGCAATGGTTTGGCCTTTCGCAAGCACACCGGGGCCAGCCTGATCGGCCTGCTGAAATCCGCCATCGCCATGCAGCGCGATGACGGACTCACCGCCGCTCAGGCCATCATGTCGGCGAATGCGCCCATGATCATCCAGAAAGCCATGGTCAGTGGACAACCGGATTTGGGTGTACTCCCCAGCGGCCAGGTCGCGGCAGTGATCGATGAATTGCTGAGCTGTGAAGACTTGATCAAGGGCATCGTAGAACAAGCCGAACAACGTTTAAGCGTGCTGGCAGCGCGCGCTCAATAAAGGAACGGAACAATGTCGACAGCATTCAAAACGACCGTAGCCGATGGCATAGCCGAGATGATTCTCGATCATCCCCCGGTGAACGCTTTTGACAGTGCCGGTTGGTTTGCCATCGCCGCGGAGATCGAGGCGCTGGGAAAGCAGGATGAGGTGCGAGTGATCATTATTGCCGGTGAGGGCCGTGGTTTTTGCGCCGGAGTCGATATCAAGGAACTGGCCGCCGACTCCAGCAAAATCCTCGACGTGAACCGCGGCAACTACGCAACCTTCAAGGCCATTCACCTGAACCCGAAGCCGGTCATTATCGGCCTGCACGGTTTTGTGCTGGGCGGTGGTATCGGCATGGCCGGAGCCGCCGATATCGTGGTCTGTTCCGAGTGCGCCACGTTTGGCGTACCCGAAATTGACCGCGGCGCCATGGGTGGCGGCGCCCACTTGCAGCGCCTGTTCCCCGTGCAGAAAGTGCGCTACATGTATTTCACCGGCGAGTTCATCGATGCGCAGGAGGCCTATCGACTGGGCTCCATTGAGAAGGTCGTACCGCGGGACCAGTTGTTGTCCGCGGTGCGGGAGATAGCGGCCAAAATCGCGGAGAAGTCGCCGGCGATGGTGAAGCTTGCCAAGGAAGCCCTCACCGGTATTGAGGACGGTAACCTCGAGGACAAATACCGCTGGGAGCAGGGGTTCACCTACGAGGCTTATTCCATGGAAGACTCGCAGGAATCCAGGGATGCTTTCGTCGAGAAACGAGATGCAAAGTTTGAGGAATGAATTTCTGCGCTTCGAACCCGCGGCAATCACTGTACATTCCTTTTCCAGACACGCCGTGAACCCATCCATGGGGGCTCGGACCGGAATGCCGGACCAGCGCATCCATGTCGGCTACGGTCCGGAAAAGGAATGTAGAGCACTTACCGCTCGCATCAGTGCAAGATTCACCAGTCTTGTACTAACCTAGCAGTCGCCAACTGCGTGCTACGAAGCAACACCAATGTAAATGAGCAAAGACAGAAGATGGATTTAACCTACACAGATCAACAGAAGTCTTTCCGGGAAGAAGTGAGCACATGGCTCGTGGCTAATGTGCCTGCGGCGCCTCTGCAGAGCTTCGATACGGAAGAAGGGTTTCGGCAACACCGGGATTGGGAGTCAAAGCTCAACGAAGGTCGCTGGGGCATGGTTACCTGGCCGGAAGAGCTGGGTGGTCGCGCCTGCGACCTGATCGAGTGGCTGATCTTCGAGGAAGAGTACTGGCGGGCCGGGGCACCCCTGCGCGTGAACCAGAACGGGATCTTTCTGCTGGGGCCGACCCTGATGGAGTACGGCACCGAGGAGCAGAAGGCGCGCATCCTGCCGAAGATGGCGACTGGCGAGGAAGTGTGGGCCCAGGGTTGGTCGGAGCCAAATGCCGGTTCCGATATGGCGGCGATTCGTGCCAAGGCCGAGCTGCAGGGTGACAAGTACATCATCAATGGCCAGAAAACCTGGTCGACCAGAGCGGTATGGGCAGACTGGTGTTTCGGCATGTTCCGCACTGATCCGGAATCGGAGCGCCATCGCGGTTTGACCTTTATCCTGGTGCCGCTGAATTCTCCCGGCATCAGCGTGCGCCCGATTCCGCAGCTGGATGGTTTGCCGGGGTTTGCCGAGATCTTTTTTGACAACGTCGAGGTGGCAGTGGAGAACCGCCTCGGCGGCGAGGGAGAAGGCTGGGCAGTGGCCATGGCGACCGCGGGTTTCGAGCGCGGCTTGATGTTGCGCTCACCGGCTCGCTTCCAGGAGACCGCGCGGCGGCTGGTGGAACTTTACCAGGCCAATCGGGACAGTGCCGATGCGGATCCCGCGGTGAAGGACGCGGTGTTGCGCGCCTGGATGGATGCCGAGAGCTACTGCCTTACCACCTACCAGACCGCTTGCCGTATTAACCAGGGTGGTAAGATTGGGGCGGAGTCTTCCACCAACAAGATTTTCTGGTCGGAGCTGGACCAGAACATGCACGCCACCGCCATGAGTATTTTGGGTGCGCGGGCGGAATTGCTGCCCCACGCGCCGGATGCGGTGGGAGTGGGCAACTGGCTGGACGGCTGGCTGTTTTCCCAGTCGGGTCCGATCTATGCGGGAACCAATGAGATTCAGCGCAATATCATCGCTGAAAGAATGTTAGGTATGCCCCGTTGACTCATAGAAAGGTAAGAGCGATGGATTTCACTTTTAGCGAAGATCAGTTGTTGTTTCAGGAATCCGTGCGGGATTTTCTGGTAAACGAAGTAACACCCGGGAAGATACGGGAACTGTGGGCAACCGACAGTGGCCGCAGTGATGAATTATGGGCCCAGCTCACAGAGCTGGGTTTGACCGGTATGACCGTGCCGGAGGAGTTTGGCGGCCTGGGTATGGATGAGTTGGATTTTATCCTGCTGGCGCAGGAGTGCGGTTATGTGGCACTGCCGGAACCGCTGGTGCACACCGCACTGGTGGCGGTGCCTCTGCTC
>JAPUKZ010000136.1 GCA_027295405.1 Gammaproteobacteria bacterium | reverse complement strand
AACGACGAGGATGACCCCGTAGAGGCGCTGTCAGAACACGATTATCGCCTGGAGGTAAACGAACAGAACGCTGAACTGGTGACTATCACCATTCGGCGGGAGGACGGGCTGGCCCTGAGCCTGAGCCACCAGCAGAGCATTCTGGCCCTGATCAAGGGCAAAATCAGCTAGATTGGCTAAATCTGCCAATAATTCCGGTGCAGTACACTAGTGCGCTTCGCCTCGCTGGGTAGCGGCAGCCGCGGCAATGCGACTGTGCTGGAGGCGGGCGATTCTCTGCTGTTGGTCGATTGCGGATTTTCCGTGCGTGAGACCGATGCCAGGTTGGCCCGCCTGGGAATCACCGCGCGAGCGCTGTCAGCGATTCTGGTCACTCACGAACACACCGATCACTGTTCTGGTGTGGCGCGGCTGTCTCGGCGCTACCAACTGCCGGTTTATATGAGTCACGGCACCTTCGCCAGTGGTCGCTGCAGCGATGTGCACGAGGTGCGCTACTTTCGCAGCGAGGCTGGATTCACGGTGGGAGAAATAGAAGTGATGCCGGTGGCGGTGCCGCACGATGCCCGCGAGCCCTGCCAGTTCGTTTTCCGCCACGGGAGCTGCCAGCTGGGGGTTCTCACTGATCTGGGCAGCATTACCACGCTGGTATCCCGCCACTACGAGGGCTGCCAGGCCCTGTTGCTGGAGTGTAACCACGACCCGGACATGCTGCGCGAGGGACCCTATCCCGAGGCCCTGAAGCGGCGCGTGGGGGGAGATTGGGGTCACCTCAGTAACGCGCAAGCCGCCGAATTTCTGGACCGGGTTCAGGGTTCGCAGCTGCAGCACGTGGTGATCGCACATATCAGCGAGAAGAACAATAACAAGGCCAGCGTGGTCCAGGCGCTGGAGACGGTTTACAGCCGTTGCGCCGATTTATGCTGGGCTGACCAGCAGGCGGGATTTGACTGGCTCGAACTTTTCTGAGCCGTCGGACCCCGGCCCGCATGGCCGACTACTGCGTCTGGCTCTTGCAGTGGACCGGTAATTTCAGCTTCAGGCTGGGCGCCCGGGCCAGGTTGGCCAACTCGGTGCAGTTCAGTTGGGGATTTCCGGACACATTGATATAGCTGAGATTTGACAGCAGCCGGATGGCGCTGAGACTGGCAATCTGGTTGCCGTCGAGGTGGATTTCGCTGAGTAGTTGCAATTCCGATAATGGAGACAGATCAGTAATCGCATTACTACTTAATTTCAGCCGGGTCAGGCCGGTGAAAATTTCTAGTCCCTGCAGGTCGGCGACGCCCGCATGACTGCAGTTGAGCTCGTCGAGTTGGCTGGCAGAGGTGAGGGAACCGTCACTGACAGTCTGTTTTACGCAGGCACGCAATCCCGCATCAACGATATCATAGCCCGAGA
Organism: Gammaproteobacteria bacterium; assembly: GCA_027295405.1. GTDB lineage: Bacteria > Pseudomonadota > Gammaproteobacteria > Pseudomonadales > Halieaceae > JAPUKZ01. The sequence continues at coordinate 1,918 of JAPUKZ010000136.1, read as the reverse complement.
AAAGCGTATCCGGCGTGTACAGGACCTTGTCGTTTACGGTGAAGCGATAGTCAGCACAGGCGGGCAACCAGAGGCAGGCGAGCACCAGCAACAGTCTGTTGCAAACTGCTGAGTAAGAGAGCCATGGCATGTAATGTCTCCTCTGGTGACAAGCGTAGCCCAGCTGCAAGGTTTAACACTATAATGCCTACCTGTCCGGATGACAAAGAAGAGGGTGCTCATGTCTGAAACCAAGCTGTCCGGTTCGTCCGGTTCAGGACCGAGCGCGGACTCTATCAGCATTGTTCAGCGTGGTAATCTCAAAACGCTTGAGGAATCCCTGCGCAAGCAGTGGCGGCTGGGACAAAATATCGTCCTGTGCTGGAGTGCCACTGATAATGGGATCCTGGTACTGCTGGTTCCACACTATTTTCTGGGCAACTATTCCGCGGTTGCAGACAGCGGCGAAGAAAACAGCAACGAAGCCTTTATTCAGCAACTGATTTCCGGCGAACGGCATAAGCCACGCGACGAGTTTTTCGAAGTGGCCAATCGCCTGGGTTTCGCCCCCAGCTTTATCAAGCTGTCGGTGCAGCTGGCCGAGGAAGCCCCCGTGGTCAAAGCGGTGGAACAAATCATCAAGCGCTATGGAATCAGCTACGTGTCCAGTCGCGCGGTACTGTTATTTGATATTGCCGAATTTTCCCTGTACACACCGTTTGAGCAAGCCAGCCAGTTAAACAGCCTGTCATACTCGCTCAACTCCGCCTATAACAAGTTACTGACCCGGGGCATTGAGATCAACTTCGCGCGCACGACAACCGGCGATGGCTACTACGTGTGGAATCGTGACCTGAGCCGCCAGGCCGACCTGGATCTGTTTTACTTTCTGCTGTTGGTTATCGCGGATAATTCGCTGGCACGGGAGGCCAGCAAAGGTAACACCGTACCCCTGATTCGCACCGCATACCACATTGGCAGCCACTATGAGCTGTATCAGGCCGAGGGCGTCAATCCGACGCTGTTCAGCTACATCGTAGGCGATGTGACAATCGAATTGGCGCGGATGCTGGATCTGGCCTTGCCCGGGCAGGTGTTAGTCGGTGACTTCGCGGTGGAGTTGCCGGCACAGCCCAGGGTGGTGGATACACCCGCCTTCCTGGCTCATTGCAGCGAGCAGCTGCAACAACTGTACGGTATCCAGCTGTCAGGTGACGCGATTGCTGCCATGAACTGTCGGCCGGCGGGTATCCGGGATGCGGGGGGTGGTAGCCAACCGCGACGCTTCAAATTGACGGACAAGCACGGAATTTCACGGGAAGCCTACAGCCTGCAGGTGGAAATTCGAACCGAAAGCGGTCGTAGCTTATTACTGGGTCTGAACGACGCAGACCTGCCTGGCGAGCCGCTGGACCCCGGTGCCAGCGGTGGTGAGGCGCCGGAAACCATAGACGGTCACAGCGTCAAGGCGCTCAACAAACGCATACTGAGATCACTGATCGAGAAGTAAGCTCCAGACATGTTGCAAAAAACCAGACAACGGCACATGGATGTGAGCAACAGCGTTGATGTTACCGATGCCGGCGCGGTGGCGCCGGCGCGATACCCGCCACAGTAATGGTGCGGAGTACACGCGTATACATGTCAGCCGCAGCGCCCGCTTCATGAGTGAGTACTTGCCCACGGTCAATCTGGCCTCCGCTGTGCCTATTTGCCAGCGCATCGTTCATTTCACTGGTTACGAGGTCAAACCAGCGGACATAAAGGTTCCCAGCGAACCGGTTCGGCGCCTGGGCTGGCTGCTGGGCGACGCACTCAGTCCGCTGCAATGATCCAGGTGGCTGTTTACAGCCCTTCAGCTGAATTCGCCCCGCAGGCCCGGGCGCTGGCCACTGAACTGAATCTCCCTCTCATGACTGAACCCGGGGCGGGGCAATGG
>JAPUKZ010000135.1 GCA_027295405.1 Gammaproteobacteria bacterium | reverse complement strand
TCCTGGCCATGGACCTGTCGCCGTTATTGCGGGACCCCAGCATCACACCCGGCGAGTTTCTGCAAGACATGGTCAAGAATTTCAGCAACGACGTACTCACGACACCAGGGGAGTTTCCCGGCGATGATTTCCAATAGAGCGGCGCTGGTCGCAGTAATAATTGCTTTCGTGTTCGGATTGGGCGGCAGTCTCGCGGTACGCCCACCTGGCACGTCTCCGGCGGCACCGCAAAACACGGCGGCGGATAGTCAAGCCCAGCGCCGAATAAACTGGCGTGTGCCGATAACCTTCGCCACCAATATGCCGGTGCTGGGCGAGGCCGCAACCTATCTCGCCGAGCAAGTACAGCAAATCACTAACGGGGGGGTCAATCTGCAGCTTTTTGAGCCGGGGGAAATTGTCCCTCCGTTTTCCATTACCGATGCCGTGCGTGACGGCAAGGTGGAAGCAGGCTACACCTGGCTGGGTTATGATCAGGGCAAGATTCCCTCCGCGGCCCTGTTGGCCGCCACCCCTTTCGGCCTCGAGCCCTGGGAGTACATGGGCTGGTGGTATGAGGGTGGGGGTAGAGAACTGGCCGAACAACTGTATCGGCCCCATCAGATCATGCCCTTGTTCTGCGGGCTGATCGGGCCGGAGACAGCGGGCTGGTTTCGACAACCACTGCAATCGCTGGACGACATCAAGGGTCTTAAAATTCGCTTTGCCGGATTAGGCGGCAAGGTTTTCGAACGGGCTGGCGCCTCGGTCACCATGTTGCCCGGTGGCGAGATATTCCAGGCGCTGGAGAAGGGTGCCATCGACGCCACCGAATACTCACTGCCCATTGTCGACCAGGCCCTGGGTTTTGCCAGGATAGCCAAGAACAATTATTTCCCCGGCTGGCACCAACCCTTTACGGCCTCGCACCTGGCGGTCAACCTGGATGTTTGGAACAGCTTGCCAGCGTCCGACCAGGCCTTGCTTGCAACCACGTGTGAAGCGACCGTACTGCGCAATCTGGCTGCCTCGGAGGGTCGCCAGGGGGCGGTTATTGCCGGCTTCCCGGCGCTCGGGGTCACCGCCCGCTACCTGTCCATGGATATATTGCGCGAGCTGCAGCGTCTCACGGAACAGGTCCTGGATGAGGAGGCCGCCAAAAATCAGGACTTCCGCGAGATCCTGCAATCGCAACGGGACTTCGCGACCCAGTACGCGCACTGGAAGCGCCTGGCCTATCTGCCAAGGGATTTTTAATGTCGGCACTGGACCTGCCACAAACCCGAACCTCGCGGCTGATCGACCCGTTCCTGCAGCACGTCGGCGAGGCTGCATCCTGGCTGTGGTTACTGCTGTTACTGATCATTGTCGGCAACGTGGTCCTGCGCTACGCATTTGAGGAAGGGCGAATCGAACTGGAAGAAATCCAGTGGCACATCTACAGTTTCGGTTTTCTGTTGGGTCTGGCCTATGCGTTTCAAGCGGATGCACATATACGGGTGGATGTGGTATCGGAACGCTTGCAGCCCCGCACCCGCGCCTGGCTGGAACTGTACGGCCTGATCCTGGGTCTGCTGCCTTTCATTGCCCTGTTCCTGATTCACGGACTGCCCTTCGTGCAACAGAGCTGGGCTGTGGGTGAGGTCTCCCAGGCACCCGGAGGTCTTCCCTATCGCTGGTTCATCAAGGCCGTGTTGCCCTTCAGTTTTGCTCTGCTGTTGCTGGCGGTGTGGTCGCGCCTGACCCGGGTGTGGTTATTCTTGTTTGGAGACTTGCGATGAGTCCGGGGGAATGGCTGGCACTAAGCATGTTCCTGAGTTTTATGGTACTGGTGTTTACCGGCTTTCCGGTGGCCTGGATACTCGGCGGGTTGGCGGTGTTTTACACTGCCTTGGCCATTGTGCTCGAGGCGGACCTGCGCATCGCCACCGGTGTGGACTGGAACTACACCTCCCTGACCATCGACCGGGTGTGGAATGTCATGGAGAACTGGGTCATGGTCGCCCTGCCCATGTTTGTGTTCATGGGCTTGCTGCTGGACCGTTCCGGCATCGCCCGCGCGCTACTTGTCAGCACTGCCCGCTTGCTGGGACCGGTGCGCGGCGGCCTGGCAATTACCGTTACTATCATCGGCATCCTGCTCGCAGCCACCACCGGTATCATCGGTGCCTCGGTGGTGCTTCTGTCCTTGCTGGGATTGCCGGTCATGCTGGAAAATCACTACGACAAGAAACTGGCGGCGGGGACCGTCTGCGCCGTGGGCACCCTGGGTATTTTGATCCCGCCCAGTATCATGCTGGTGCTGATGGCTGATCGCATGGCCATGAGCGTTGGTGATCTGTTCATGGGCGCGCTTTTACCCGGCGCCATGCTGGGCGGTATGTACATACTGTATATACTGCTGGTGGGCCTGCTGCAACCGGATCGCGCCCCGGCTAGTCGCGGCGCGCCAATAGATCTGGCGGCGGTATGGGATTTAATCAAGGCCATTGTGCCCGCCGCTTTTCTCATCCTGGCAGTGCTGGGCAGTATCTTTTTTGGCCTGGCCACCCCCACCGAAGCCGCCGGCGTTGGCGCGGCAGGTGCTTTGCTGCTGGCCTGGCTGAACCGCGCATTAAATCTCAAGATGTTCAATGAGGTGCTGCAGGAAACCACCCGCACCACGGCTTTCATCTTTGCCGTGCTGCTGGGGGCAACCGCCTTTTCATTGGTGCTGCGCGGTCTGGGGGGTGACGAGTTGATCGAGCGGGCCTTGCTGGGCCTGCCCTTCGAGGGCAACGGCATCATCCTTTGCATCCTGTTCGCTACCTTCCTGCTCGGCTTCTTCCTGGACTGGATCGAACTGACCCTGATCATCTTGCCGATGGTGTCTCCAGTGGTCGCCGGGCTGGGCTTTGATCCGGTGTGGTTCACGGTACTGTTCGCGGTCTGCCTGCAAACCAGTTTCCTGACCCCGCCGGTGGGCTTTGCGATTTTCTACCTGCGCGGAGTCGCCCCGGACGGCATCGATGTGGCCACCATCTACCGCGGCGTGGTTCCGTTCATCATCATCCAGCTACTGGGACTGGCCATTATCTTCAACTGGCAGGGGCTGGTGACCTGGTTGCCTTCCCTCGCCTACCAGTAAGCAGTTTTATGCAGCGTTGGCAGCATTCGCCAGGCATTATCGGTAAACTGCCCGCTGCTCTATAGCTTGTCACAAGGCAACGGATATATGTCCGATAGAGACGGCTCCTCACTAAGACCCAGTTGGCGTTCCACCGGCGCCCTGCTGTTTTTTTTCAGCGCGCTGATCGGCTTCCAGTTGGGCGTCTCGGTCAGCGAAAGACCGGAAATTGTCAGCGCCGGCATCCTGGTGCACGCCTATTACAGCCTCAGCCTGTTCGTCGTGGGCGGCGTCGATCTGGGCACTCCCCAGGGCGGCCCTCTGATCGGCCGGATACTGGTGTGGATGGCGTACTTCGGCGCGCCGATTCTGGCGGCATCTACCCTGATTGATGCGTTTATTCGGGGTCTGGCCCCACAGCGCTGGCAACTGCGCCGGGTTAAGGACCACATTGTTGTCGTGGGTGCAAATGAGCTGGCACTGAGTTACCTGCGGGTGTTGCGCAAGCAGCAACCGAACGTAACGGTGATTTTGGTATGCAAACAGGTAGAGCGCAGCATGGAGAGTGAGCTGAAGCAAGCCTACGGCGCCATCGTGGTGGTGGGTGATGTAACCCACGAGTATTTTCTCGAGCAGTTACGGCTGGAACGGGCGCAGAAAGTATTGCTGCTGGGGGGTGACAGCCTGCGCAACTATGAAGCTGCCAGCATCATTACCAAACTGCATCCCGACATTGGCAGCAGGGTCATTATTCATTGCGGCAGCTTGCGCTTTATGCGGGCCATGGCCAATACGCGCGTCGCCCAGCAGTGCCAGACCTTCAATACCTATCATCTGGCCGCATCCGGTTTAGTGCGCAATCACCTGGTAGGTCACTTTCACGAGACCGCCCCCAAAGACCTGGTGGTACTGGCCGGGTTCGGTCGTTTCGGCCAGACCATACTGGAAGAATTACAGCTGCGGGCCGCCAACGAGATGGATACGGTCGCCATCATCGATATCGATGCCCACCGTCGCCTGCTGGTGGCAGACGAGCAGATGGAGTTTTCCGGCAACTACCACCGGGAGTTGGTAGAGGGGGATATATCCCACCCCGATGTGTGGGAGCAACTGCGCAGCAGGGTTACGCTGAACAGCGATGATACCGTGGTGATACTGGGTACTGGCCGCGAGGAAGAAAACCTGCGCACCGCGCTGTGGATTCGGGAGCAGTTCCCGAAGGCCAAGGTTATTGTCCGCAGCAGTAAGGAATCCCGATTCGCCACTGAAGTCGGTGAGGAACACAATATCATCAGTATCAGCATTACCCAGCTGGTGGAGGAGAATATTCCCCGGGACTGGCTGGAGCCAGAATCCACCCCATAGCCAGAAGCGCCAAAGTCTTGTTCGGAGACTCCTTAGATTCCGCTTAGTGTCCCCGCCACACCTTCTGACTCCCGCATCAGCAGCGAGTCTGTGTTGGTAGAGAACAATCGATCCGAGTGAAGCAGGAGCCGCCGGACATGTCGGAATTTCCAAAATTTGAACGATGCTTGATCGACAGACTGGCCGGGGCTATCTTGGTTAATTGGTCAGGCCACCTGCGGGTGCAAAATCTGTCGAATGCTGTCCATTACCGGCGCAGGCCACTTACTTTGCCTGCCGGAGAAGAACCACATGAAAAATCTTGAGGAAACAATAAAACCCGTGTTGTCTTACACCTCCAAGCAGATGCTGGCGCTGCGGGTAGTCGACGCCGACGAATGGATTCTGCACGAGCCGCGGCGGGATGTGCAATGCTTCCCGGCTGCCACGTAAAACCAGATGCGCGGGCCACAGATAGCAGTGCTGGGCGAATGCATGCTGGAGCTCAGTCCCAGGACCGGTACCGGAACCGGCAACAGTTTTAGCCTGGCGGCGGCGGGTGATACCTACAACACCGCAGTGGCCCTGGCGCAGCTGGGCTGTAGCCCGGAATACCTGACGGGTCTCGGCCAGGATCGCCACAGCCAGTTTATTATTGAGCACGCCACGGAACTGGGCGTGGGGACTAACGGCATACAGCGCAGCGATCACCTCCAGCCCGGGCTTTACCTGATCGATAACGATGCCCAGGGCGAGCGCTATTTCAGCTACTGGCGCAAGGATTCCGCCGCCCACCAGACCCTGCGCGAACCCTCTCTGTTGCTGCCGCTGCTGGAAACTGCAGTAAGTGCTTCGCGACTCTATCTGAGTGGCGTTACCCTGGCATTGTGCGAGGCCTCCGGACGCCAGGTCTTGTGGGGGTGGCTGGAAGAATTCCGTGCGGGCGGTGGTGTGGTCATCTATGACAGCAACTACCGGGCGGCACTCTGGCCGGACCTGTCCAGCGCTCGCGAGGCTCACCTGCAAATGCTGGAGCACACGGTTATTTTTCTTCCGGGTGTCGACGATGAGTTACTCTTGCAAGGGCTTGCGGATAAGTCGGCACTGACAAACCTGCTGTCAGCGCTACCGTTACAGGAGCTGGTATTGAAAGACGGCAGTGCCCAGGTCCTCTTACTTGAGGGAGGTAATGTCCGCGCATTTGAAACTGCCCCGGTTGAGCGGGTTGTGGACGCCAGCGGGGCAGGTGATGCTTTTAATGGTGGCTATATGGCAGCGCGAATCCGGGGCCTGGATAAGTCCGCTGCGGTTGGTTTTGCCTGCAGCGTTGCCGCCACTGTCATTCAGCACCGCGGTGCGGTGTTACCACGTTCCGCCTGGCAGCCGCTGAGAGACAAACTTCAGGACCTGATTGCCTGAG
>JAPUKZ010000134.1 GCA_027295405.1 Gammaproteobacteria bacterium | reverse complement strand
AAAAATACTGGCAGCGTGCTTTTGCGAAAAAAGCTGTAGATATCGGACAAATTGTGTAGCCGGGTATTGCTTGTCCTGACTACTCTCCTGCAGGGGTAGGGGACCGCTGGGCTTTTTCCAGCACGCCCAGTGAATCGAGATAGGCGTGGTCGTATTCCTTGCTGTAGATCTGGAACGGCACCCGGTTGTCGCGCCAGCTTTTCAGGGGCTGGCCCAGGCTGCGAAATCCGCGCTTCCGCTGCCGCCGCACCTGGTCCAGGTCCACTTCAACGGGAATAATCTCTTCATGGGAACCGGCCTGGTGAATCACCCGGGCGGAGGGATCGAACACGCAGGATTGGCCAACCCCGCCGGCGCCGACGCCGTTGATATCAAACACGTAACACTGGTTGGCGGCCGCGGCGGCACGCGCCATCACCAGATCGATATCGCGGTCGATATAGGTAGTCATCACCGGATGCAACAGCACCTCGGCTCCCATGGCGGCCAGGGTTCGTGTGGTTTCGGGGAACCAGATATCGTAGCAATTGGACACACCAAAGCGGCCTACCCCCGGCACATCGAAGACACAAAATTCCGATCCCTGGGCAATGCCCTCCTCGTAGGGATAGAAGGGGAACATCTTCTCGTAGCGGGTGACGATATCGCCGGCCGGGTTGATCACCGGTGAGGTGTTGTACAACTCGCCATCCACCTGCTGGTACAGCGAACCGGGAATCAACCAGATTCCATGTTTGGCTGCCATGGTCTGAAATCGCTCTTCAGTCGGTCCGGGGCGGGCCTCTGCGAACTCGCGGTTCGTACCGAAGGGAGCGAGTTCACTGAATAACACCATTTGCACCCAGGGATACATACTCATGGTTAATTCCAGGCGCTCCTGCATTGCCGAGATATTATCCTGCTGGGCGATATGCATCTGGATACCGGCAACTGCGAAAGGCGTCATTACTGCTTTTACTCCTGCTGGCTGTCAGCGGGTGATAGATTGCGGCCGTCTGGCCGGTGGAGGGAGAATTATACGGACTGCGTCAGTAACAATTAATGATAGTTATGACCCTTAACATGATAGTTGTGCACTGCCCTTATTTTATGAGTAGCACCTCCAATGGAATACTCCCAGACCTGGAACGGCCCGGGCGGAATTGGTAATACAAGCTACGGTGCTGTCCGGTTAAGCCCTACTGATCCACCACAGTACACTAGGTCCTCAAGTACAGCGCCTAAATGCTCCAGTAGAAAGTCAACATCTTCTTCATCAATCACCAGTGGCGGTTTAATCTTTATCACATTGTTACCGTAGCCATTGGTGTTTAACAACACACCCCGTGACTTCATGGCCTCGACAATATTAGCCGCCAGTTTTTCATCCGGGGTGAGTGGATCGCCACTTTTCGCTATCTCTACGCCGATATAAAGCCCCAAACCGCGAATATCGGCAATGCAGTTAAATTGGGCCTGAAGTTTTTTCAGGCCGGTGACAATTTTATCCGCCATGGAGATGACGTTAGCCTGAATATTTTCCGACTCAAGTACATCCAGCACCGCTATGCCTGTGGCACAGCTAACCGGGTTGCCTCCGAAGGTATTGAAGTAGGGAACACCACCATCGAATGCAGCGGCAATTTCCGGTGTCGTTACCACTGCTGCCATGGGATGACCATTACCAATCGGCTTTCCCATGGTAACAATATCCGGCACAACACCCTGTTCCTCAAAACACCAGATGTGCTTGCCAGTACGACCAAAACCCACCTGCACCTCGTCGGCGACAGTGATACCGCCGACAGACCGGACATGCTCATAAACCGCCCTTAAATAGCCTTCAGGGAGTACGATCTGGCCACCAGTACCGATCAGTGATTCCGCATAAAACGCCGCAACGCCCTTACCTTCAGTTTTAAGACGCTCTATGATGTTCGCGACATCTGCAGCATATTTGGCACCGGCATCGGGGTCATCATCTCTATACGGACCACTAAAGGTATTTGGCACCAGGGTTTTGTGCACATAATCGGGTAAACCCGGCCTGCCCGGCCGATCAATACGGTGCGGACTAATGTCAGTACACACGGTCGAGTTACCGTGATAGGCCGTATCAATGACCAACACATCGTTTTCACCAGTAATGGTCCTCGCCAGTCGCAGTGCCAGGTCATTTGCCTCGCTGCCGGAATTGACAAAATAACAAACACTCAATGGGTCGGGCAAAGTAGCCGTCAGCCGCCTGGCGTATTCAGTCATTTGTTCATACAGATAGCGCGAATTGGTATTGAGTGTGGCAATCTGTTGCTGCGCGGCTTTCACAATTGTGGGGTGACAATGCCCCCACTGGCAAACATTATTGACGCAGTCCAGATAAGTACTGCCATCATAATCGTAGAGGTATTGTAGCGCCCCGCCACTCAGCGACAGCGGCTCATCATAATGAGTGTATAGCGCCTTGGAAAAATGCTGCTGCCGGTCTTTCACCATCCCCTTGACGCTTTCCTGGAATGCGGACTGGCGAGGCTGGAAGCCACATCTTTGTAAAAAACACTCCTGTGCCGCAATCGGGTTAAGTTTAATTAACTGACGAAGCGCCTTCCAGGCATAGTTTTCTTTTTGTGAGACATGGGCATTTTCCGGATGGGTATGCCGTGTATAAGCGGCCATACAGACATAAATGCACAAGCGAGTGACCATCAAATAGTACAGCAGGCCAATCTCTTGCTCGGTGAGCGGCCAGGCCTGATGGTAACCACGGATAACTTCGCCGGCATCTTCCAGAGGACTATCGCTGGCTAGCAAGGCATCGGCTGCGGCCGTGGCAACATTGCAAACGGTGTAGGTAAAAACGGTATCACCAAAATCAATAATACCGGATATATGCAGCTCGCCCTCGCTGTTTTTCTCAACCAGCGCACTTCGGGCATGCATATCACCATGCACCACGCTCATCCGTTGTTCGATCAACTGCCGATACACTTTAGTGTCGAACTGAGAGAAAAAATAGTCCACCAGACGCCGCCTGGACGGGCTGTCAATATACTGGCTTAGTGGCATCACGCTATACGTATTTTTCATGTCCCAGGGCAAATTGACACGATTGGCCGCGGGATGAAAAAACCCATCCAGGGCGGCATCGGTTTCGCCGAGAATTTTCCCCAGATCGAACAACAACCGTGAGCGGTCGCCCATCGCATCTTTTAACAACTCGCCAGGAACATAATTTAGCAACCGGGCAAAATGGGGATTGCCGTTATCGTCGACGATGGTGCTAACAGACTCACTCCCCAGGTTTACATGGCTCGTCGGGAATGTAAGCTCGGGTAATTTATCCGCCAATCGATTGATGACGCTGGCTTGCAGGTCAATCACACCCTCATTTTCCAAACCATCATGAATCTTAAACAGATAGTCACGGCCATCATCGGCAACTACGTGGAAGTTCTGATCGATGTAACCGCCCAGGTCTTTTAGCGCTACAGCTTCATCACCGTAATGCTGCTGTATAAACGCCAACACCTGCTGCTTGGAGAATGAGGGGGGACGATGCTCTGTAACCAACATATTAAGCTCCGATTAACTGTAACTGAATCCACACCGCTACTCCTGCTAGCTGTCAGCTTGTCAAAGATTGCGGCGATTGCGGCCATCTCGCGCGAAGGATGAATGGTGTCAAATTGGGACATTGACTGCATTGGGGGCTCCGGCCTAAACGCTGTCATTTTCGGCCAACACGCCCAGTTGTTAACCGGGGAATGTACTATCATTGTCGGATGAGCGGCATCGCCAAGCTAACACTCCCGGACCTGCAGCAGCCCTGGCAGTTGGAAATTGATACCGGGATTGCCACCGCTGACAACAGCTTCGGGGCGAGGGTCGCCTACGATGAACGGTTGTTGGAGCAGGTAGCCGCCGGCGAGAAAGCGCCCACCATTCGCATCTGGCGCAATCGGCAATGCCTGGTGGCTACCGTAAAGGAATCTCACAAGTCGGGCTTTGAAGCAGCCTGCAGTGCCTCGGCACTGGAGAACTGGCCGGTGGCGGTACGGCGTACCGGAGGGACTTGTGTTCCCCACGGCCCCGGCGTGCTTAATCTCGCACTGGTATACCCGCGCCCGCTCGACGTGGAGTGGTCTATGGAGGATAGTTACAAATTGCTTTGCGCCCCCCTGCAGCGGCTGCTGGAGAGCTATGCGCTCGAAGTAGAGACGGGTGAAGTGCCCGGCTCATTCTGCGACGGCAAGTTCAATTTGCAGGTGGACAACCGAAAGTTGGTCGGAACCTCACAACGCTGGAAAGGCAACCCGGCGCTCGCAGGAAGCGTTATTCTCTCCCACGCCTGCCTGCTGGTGGATCTGGATTTACTGGAAGCGACGGCCAGGATCAATCAGTTCTACCGCCTATGTGGGTATGCACAGCAATTTGATCCGTTCGCCTGCGCCACGCTGAGAGAGTGCACGGCCGGCCCTGCGAAACCTTTTTCAGCCGAGTTTGTTGAACAGGTGACCGAACGCCTGTCCAACATCATCGTGAACGAAGTCCCGGACGACTCTTCGCGACATCAATAGCGATATCTACAACTGAATCCACACCGCCTTGGTTTCCAGGAAATGCTCCAATTGCTCCGGCCCCATATCCTTGCCGACCCCGGACTGCTTGACGCCACCAAAAGGCGTATTGGCATCGATCATATCGTGGGTGTTGACCCACACGGTGCCCGACTCAATCTTCGGTATCAGCCGGTGCGCGCGTGAAATATCGCGGGTAAAGATACTGGCTGTCAGGCCGTAGATGTTATCATTGGCCAGGGCAATGGCTTCCTCTTCCGTATCGAAGGGAACCGCAACCAGTACCGGCCCGAAGATCTCTTCCTGAACGATGCGCATACTGTTGTCACAATCGGCGAACAGAGTAGGCTGCACATAATAGCCCTCACCCTCCGGGTCCTCGCCGCCACAGACCAGCCGCGCACCCTCTTCCAGACCGACAGCGATGTAGTCCATCACCGTCTGCTTCTGGCCCGCGGAGATCGCCTGCATCAAAGGCGTGACGGGCGGCGCTAACGGCGGCCTCCACGTCCTGGGTTGTAGTGGAGGGGACTTCTGCCAGCAACCCACCGGTGTAGGGTTCCAATACCTGTAGGCTGTCCGGCGCACCCACGAACTCACCATTG
>JAPUKZ010000133.1 GCA_027295405.1 Gammaproteobacteria bacterium | reverse complement strand
CGAGTACGGTGATCTGGTCGCCGGCTTTCGCCTCCACCTGCTTGAGCAGTTCAATATCGCGCTTCACTCCGGTAACCAGTACCGACTCGCGTGGCTCGGCATTGCGCAGCTGGGTCAGCGCGCAAATACCGTCCGCATCGCCATTAAATACGTCGTAACACGTCATGGTGATCCCTTAGTTATCTACGGAGCGCTCGGGGAATAAAACCTGGACATTTGAATGAGCCTCGGCTGTGGCTCTCTGTTTTTTCCAGAGGTGATCATGCATACCTTCGTGTTCGTCAAATCCGCTGACTGCCAGTAACAGCACATCCTTGATACGGTCACAATCCATGCGGTCGCAGTGAGTTTCCAGTTGCTTCAGCCAGCTTCGAATCTCGCTCATGGCCGGGTATTCTTCCTCCGCCCGCATGATCATCGGATGGCCGGTACCCGCCACGTGATCACCCAGCAACAGCTCTTCATAGAGTTTTTCCCCGGGACGCAAACCGGTAAAGTGAATCTCCACCTCGCCGTCGGGGTTTTTGTCATCGAGGACGCTGTAGCCGCTCAGGCGCACCATTCTCTGGGCCAGTTCGAGAATGCGTACCGGCTCACCCATGTCCAGTACAAATACGTCACCGCCCAGGCCCATGGCGCCGGCCTGTAATACCAGTTGGGCGGCCTCGGGAATAGTCATGAAGTAGCGGGTTACCTCGGCATGGGTCACCGTCAAAGGGCCGCCGGCTCGAATTTGTTCCCGGAACAGGGGCACCACAGAGCCGGAGGAACCGAGCACGTTGCCAAACCGCACCATGCAGAAACGGGTGGTATTCTGGTCCGTGGCCAGACCCTGGCAGAGGATTTCAGCAAAGCGCTTGGACGCACCCATGATATTGGTGGGGCGTACCGCCTTGTCGGTGGATATCAGCACAAACGTCTCTACGCCTGTGTCCACCGCCGCTTCCGCCGCATACAAGGTGCCAAAAACGTTGTTAACCACGCCTTCCGCCACATTGTATTCCACCAACGGGACATGCTTGTAGGCCGCCGCGTGGTAGACCGTCTGCACGGAAAACGTGTTGAACACCCGCTGCAAGCGGCGCTTGTCCTGCACCGAGCCTAATAGCGTGATGAGTTCCACTTCCAGACCGGAAGTATTCAACAGGGTACGCAATTCCCGATCAATGTTGTAGAGGGCAAATTCTGAGATATCGAGCAGAATCAGCTCTCGCGGTTTAGCCAGCAGAATCTGACGACACAGTTCTGAACCAATCGATCCCCCGGCGCCGGTTACCATCACTACCTTGTCGGTGATGCAGCGGTCGATCAACTCCGGGTACGGCGGCACCGGGTCACGGCCCAGCAAATCCTCCAGCTCGATATCCTGGATCTGCGCAACACTGGCTTTGCCCAGCAACAAATCGGTAAATTTGGGGACAGTGCGCACATACACCGGTAAGCCCACCAGCGAGTTGATAATTTCCTTGCGCCGCTCCCCACTGACCGAGGGCATCGCCAGCAGCACCTGTGATATATCGTGCTCGCGAATCAATTTACCAATTTTGGCGGGCTTGACCACCTGCACCCCGTTGATCACGCTGCGCTGCAAGCGTGGATCATCGTCGACGAAGAACACGGCCCGAAACTGGTCACCATGGTTGATTGCGGTCAGCAGCTGCCGACCGGAATCCCCGGCCCCGTAGATAATAACCTTCTCGCAGGAGGAGCGCAGCTTGGCCTGGTAGTAGGCCCGCACCATTAAGCGTGTCCCTCCAATGAGTAACAGAGACAGGGCCCAGTAGAAAAAGGGCAGGGAGCGCGGTACGTGGGCCTGGCTGAAGAAAATGCAGGCCCCCAGCACCATGGTGGAATAGCTGACCCCGCGAATAATTGCCCAGATGGCCTGCTGGCCCATAAAACGGATGACTGCCCGGTACAGGCCCAGACGCAGGAAAATAACCGCGCTGACCACCAGGGTCACGATCGCACAGGCGTATTCGATGGGGCCGATCTGGAAGTGGACGCCACCCAGTCGCAGGGCGATGGCGCACCACATGGCAGCAGTGACAAAGACCATGTCCAACGCCAGCAGGACAGCCTGTTTGATGTTGCGGGGCAATTCGAGCAATTTCTCCAGGGCCAGTATTGCGCTATCGATAAGACCACCGAAAGTCTTGCTGGCTAATTTGCCTACTGGATTCAAAGATGGCCCCCGGGTGAGCGCTGTTACTGCGCTACGCATTCTATCCGTTTTTATGCAGAATTATTACGGTAATATGTCAGAATTCGCGACCCCTGCCAACAGTGGCACATAGGCTGCGACCAGCGCCCCCCAGGACCACTCAGGCCACAGCGCGGCAACTGCGGCCAGCGGCAGCAGCCACAGCACATTGACGGCCAGCACCGCCCATAGCACCCACCCGGGCTGACCCCAGTAGCGAGCCAGGCGCTGGTACAGATGCTGGCTGTGCGCCTCGGAAAACGCCTGTCGGGTGAGTATGCGCCGAAGCAGAGTGACCGTGGCATCGCTGACGAACACCGCCAGCAGTATCAGCCAACTCAACAGGGGCAATCCGGCCTGGGTCTCGCCCAGCAAAGACAGTAACCCCAATAGAAAACCGAGGGTGATACTGCCGGCATCACCCATAAACAAGCTGGCTGTGGGGAGGTTCCAGACCAGAAAACCGGCACAAACCGCCGCCAATAACAGGCAGAACAGTATCTGCCACTGGGGAATGCCAATGCTGCTGCCCAGGGCGGCCGCTGCCAGGCACACAAACAGCGCCTCCAGCGCCGCCAGACCGTCAATTCCGTCCATGAAATTGTACAGATTGAGCAACCACAACAGGTAAAAACTGGCCAGCCCCAGCAACAATGGCGGTGCCGGCCACCACAGCCACACCACCACCGCTGTACACAGCACAGCGTAACCCAGCATGCGCCAGCGGGCCGGCAAACCGTAGATATCATCGAACAGGCCAATCAACACCAGCAATCCCCCCGTCAGCAACAGCACCCCATAGGGAGGCGGCCAGGTATCCAGCGTTGCGGCAGCCAGTATGACCCCGGCAACAAGAGCTAGAAATAGTCCGACCCCGCCACCGCGCGGCGTTGGACGCTGATGGGCACTGCGCTCATTGGGAACATCAAAGATGTGCCAACGCAGAGCCAGCTGGCGGTAGAGCCAACACAACAGCACACTGGCAAGGAAGGTAAGGAAAACCAGCGGCGACAACATTCAGTCATTCTCTCCCAGCATGTCACCGATCTGCTGTTCGACGGTGTAATGGGGCTGCCAGTTCAATGCAGCGCAAATATCCGCATTTGAATACAGTTCCTCCCCGAACAACTTCTGGTAACTGCCTTCTCCCCCATCGGGACGCAGCACATCCAGCAAAGCGCACCCCACAAACCAGCCGGCTCGCGGTAACCAGGCCCTGCCGGCAGATTTCCCCATTGCGAAGCGAATGGCCGAACACAAACGCCGGCTGCTGTACTCTTCCCCATCGGTCACCTCGAAGCAGGAATACCCCCTCATCCGGGACTCACCCAGCAGACCCAGAACAGCTACCAGGTCGCTCAAACCCACCAGGGATCGACTGCCACCCTCAGGGGGGAGTGGCAAGTGGTGCTTCACAGCGGCGATAAGGGTGCGCAAATTACCCCGTACGGCGGGCCCGTACACCAGCGCCGGGCGGACGCTGGTTACCGCCATGGGGGAGTCGACACAGGCTGCTGCCAGTGCCTGTTCCGTTCGCCATTTCCAGCGGCCATAAGGGGTAGCTGGCTCGGCGGCCTTGACGCTGCTGAGAAATACGAACTTCGTCACCCCCGCCGCTTCTGCCGCCGCTGCCAATTCAAGGGTGGCGCTGTGGTTTACCCGCTTGTAGTCCTCCTCAGCAGCGGCTTGATGGGCAATGCCGGCACAATGGTAAACAGTTGCAATTCCCCTCAGCAGATCTGCAGCTATGGGTTCAGAACCGAGTTCCAGGCGCAGCATCTCAGTCCCGTCCACCCCAGCCACAAGGGGCGGCTTATTTCGGATCAGCAACGTCAGGGTGTGGCCACGGGCGGCGAGCTCTCGGCTCAGGGCAGAACCGATGAATCCTCCGGCTCCGGTGACCAGACACTTCATAGAACGGGCTTCTCAGCATTAGCAACGGGGAGCCGAAGCTCCCCGTCATGATACGGATGCGGGTTGTTTATTCCAAGATAATACGATCGCGATTGTTGTCGACGATGGACTTGCCTACCCCCCTGACTTCCAGCAGATCATCGACAGAATAAAACGGACCGTACGCTTCGCGGTAACGTACGATTTCCTCGGCGCGGGACTTACCCACACCATTCAGGTTTTGTGCCAGGGTTTTTGCATCGGCACTGTTGATATTTACTGCCTGGGATTGGCTGGCAACAGCCATCTCAGCAGCCTGTAGGGAAAGGGAAAATGCTGTGGGCATGATACCCAGCAGCAAGGCCAGAAAGAGTCGTTTGAGCATAATGGATCTCCTTATCCGATGTTGCATCCTGCAAGCATCCGTATCGCCTTTTAGTCTAGTCCGCAAGACGGTTTTCGGCGGAGTTATTTCACATCCAATTCGTGCAATATCTCCTGCAATGTGCGCACCGGGTCCGGCGCCCGGGTGATCGAGCGGCCGATGACCAGGTAATCGCTGCCGCCGTTGATCGCGGCCACCGGTGTTACCACCCGGCGCTGGTCTCCCGCGGCATCATCAGTCAGGCGAATACCCGGGGTGACCAGCTTAAAATCACTCCCGCGTTCCGCTTTCAACATGCCCGTTTCCAGGGCCGAACACACTACCCCGTCCATGCCGCTGCTTGCTGCCAGCGCAGCCAGGCTGGAGACCCGTTCACGCGCGGAGTCCTGCCACCCCACAGCGGCCATATCATCCTCGGAGAGGCTCGTCAGCAGAGTAACCGCAATGAGCAATGGCGGCGTGCCGTAATTGCTGAGCGCGTCTCGCGCCGCCTCCATCATGCGTCTGCCGCCACTGGCATGCACGTTGACCATCCACACACCGAGATCTGCCGCCGCGTGAATCGCACCCGCCACGGTATTGGGAATGTCGTGAAACTTGAGATCCAGAAACACCTGAAACCCGCGACTGTGCAATTGCTCCAGCAAGCCCGGACCACAACGGGTAAATAACTCCTTGCCCACCTTCAGCCGGCAGTAATCGGGCTGCAGCCTGTCTGCCAACTCCAGGGCCGCAACCTGATTGTCAAAATCCAGGGCAACGATAATCGGCGATCCCATCCAGGTTTCTTTCTCCACTGTTCATTCCGCTACTTATTTAAGAGCAGGTGTTACTTTTTATTCTACTTCTTACTCTAATTGGGCTGATTTCTCGGTTGCCGGCGTAGTTACCAGCTGGTGCCCGTTCCCCGAGGTCGACACCTGGTCTGCCTGCCGGGTCCGCTCCTCGACCTGGGTTTGCTCCTTGAGTTGTGTCTTTTCCGCCGCCAGCAACTTGCGCTTGGCTTGCATTAGCGAAGCCCGCAGCCGCAGTACCAGACCCATGTTAGTCAGCATGCCGATTACACCGCCCAGGGCGAAGGCCAGCAACACCCACAGCGCCACCGAGCGCTCAGACAATTGGAAGACCAGCAGGTCCAGTGGCACCAGGTCCGTGTTTTGTACCGCGAACAGCAGGCCCACCAGCAAGACGCCGCAGAGCAGTAAGAACGTGAGGAGGTTACGAATAAATCTCATAAAACTCAGGTAAGCGTCGCTCTCGAACCGCCGGGGCGCCGGCCGCACCATACATGGCTACCGCGACAGGCAACACGTCCTGTACATAAAAAAGGGTATGGCCTCGCGATCATACCCTTTTTCGTCTTTCGCAGCTGCCGCTGAAGTCACATACCCGCCAGCAGGCCCATATTTACCCGCTCGCGTAATTCCTTGCCCGGCTTGAAATGCGGCACATACTTGCCGGTCAGTTGTACTGCGTTCCCGGTCTTCGGGTTGCGTCCCTTGCG
Organism: Gammaproteobacteria bacterium; assembly: GCA_027295405.1. Taxonomy (GTDB): domain Bacteria; phylum Pseudomonadota; class Gammaproteobacteria; order Pseudomonadales; family Halieaceae; genus JAPUKZ01. The sequence continues at coordinate 1,460 of JAPUKZ010000133.1, read as the reverse complement.
CGGCTCGCGGTAGTGCAGGGAAAAGCTGCCAAATCCGCGAATTTCGATGCGCTCCCCTGAGGACAGGGTCTGCGACATAGTTTCGAGGATCGTCTTGACAGCAAGCTCGACGTCCTTGGCAGACAACTGCGTCTGCCGGGAGGTAATCAACTCAATCAGTTCTGATTTCGTCATAAGGGCTTCCTTGAAAAAGGCTCAATTACATAAGCCGTTGATTCATAGGAGTATTTTGCCTTGACTTTCGAATTTGCGCAAGTGCTTTACTTATCTTCCATCTGCGCCTTGATCAGGTCGCCAATAGTTCCCGGTGAAGCGGCTTCAGTAGCCTGCTCTTTCAGGTTCTTGACCGCTTCCTTCTCGTCATCGAAGTCCTTGGCTTTGACGGACAGGCCCAGGCCTCGATTCTTGCGATCTACACTGACGATCTTGGCTTCGATGGACTCGCCAACCTTGAGTACATTGCGGGCATCTACCACTTTGTCGCGGCTGAGTTCGGAAGCCTTGAGATAGCCTTCCACTTCCTCTGCCAGTTGGATCAATGCTCCCTTGGCATCCACTTCCTTGACAGTACCGGTTACCACCGCACCGCGGTCGTTTTCGGCAACGTAGTTGTTGAAGGGATCATCCTCCATCTGCTTGACGCCCAGGGAGATGCGCTCGCGCTCAGGATCGATGGAGAGAATGATGGTCTCAATTTCGTCGCCCTTGTTGTAGCTGCGCACTGCTGCTTCGCCGGTCTCGTTCCAGGAGATGTCAGACAAGTGCACCAGACCATCGATGTTGCCTTCCAGGCCGATGAAGATACCGAAATCGGTGATCGACTTGATGTTGCCCTTGATCTTGTCGCCCTTGCTGTACCGTGAGCCAAACGCATCCCATGGATTCTGTTGGCACTGCTTGATACCCAGGGAGATGCGGCGGCGCTCCTCGTCGATGTCCAACACCATAACTTCCACTTTGTCGCCCAACTGGACGATCTTGGAGGGGTGCACGTTCTTGTTGGTCCAGTCCATTTCGGAGACGTGTACCAGGCCTTCGACGCCCTCTTCCAGCTCCGCGAAGCAACCGTACTCGGTCAGGTTGGTGATACGCGCCATGACCCGGGTGTTTTCCGGGTAACGGTTCTTGATCTCAACCCAGGGATCTTCACCCAGTTGCTTGAGGCCCAGAGAAACGCGGTTGCGTTCACGATCAAACTTGAGAATCTTGACGTCGATTTCCTGCGCCACTTCCACAATTTCGCTGGGATGCTTGATGCGCTTCCAGGCCATGTCGGTAATGTGCAGCAGGCCATCGACGCCGCCCAGGTCAACGAAGGCTCCGTAGTCGGTCAGGTTCTTGACGATACCCTTGACGGACATGCCTTCCTGCAGGGACTCAAGCAGGGCATCGCGCTCCACGCTGTTGGCCGCTTCCATCACCGCGCGGCGTGACACCACCACGTTATTTCGCTTTTGATC
>JAPUKZ010000132.1 GCA_027295405.1 Gammaproteobacteria bacterium | reverse complement strand
AGGCTCTGGTGTATATGCAGGGCACTCCCGGGCTCCTTCTGCATTGGCTTGGCCATGAAAGTGGCGTAAATGCCGTGCTTGTGCGCGGTTTCCCGCACCGTGCGCTTGAAGATAAATACCTGGTCGGCCAGAGCCAGGGCATCGCCATGCAGAAAGTTGATTTCCATCTGGGCGGCGCCGCTCTCATGAATAAGCGCGTCAACTTCCAACTGCTGCGCTTCCGCGTATTCATACAGTTCTTCAACGAAATCCTCAAACTCGGCTATCGCATCGATACTGTAGGACTGGGGCGAGGTCTCTGCGCGACCGGAGCGACCGGTGGGCGGCTTGAGTTCGTGGTTCGGATCCACATTTTTCGCCACCAGGTAGAACTCCACCTCCGGGGCAACCACCGGACGCATGCCTTCGGCGGCATACAGTTCTAACACCCGGCGCAGGACATTGCGGGTGGAGAGCGGGTGGGGATCACCCGCCATGGTGTGGCAATCGTGGATTATCTGCGCCGTGGGTTCACGGGCCCAGGGCACTACCCGGATGGTGTCGGAATCGGGGACCAGTATCATGTCCGCGTCGGTCGGTTCGACAAAATCCCAGTGCTCATCGCTGTAGCCGCCGGTCACGGTTTGAATCAGGATACTCTCTGGCAATCTGGGCTCACCGGTGTCCAGGAACTGGGCGGCGGGAATAAACTTGCCGCGCGCATTGCCGGCCAGATCAGGCACCACGGCCTCAATTTCAGAAATCTGGTGCTCTTTGATCCACTGTTTGATGTCTGTCATGTTTATTGCCTGTGCCGAAAGCGTTGATTATTACAAAAAACCGAACTATTATTCAACTTTTAATCCGAATAATTATTCGATTTAGAGGAGGGACTGGATGACACTGGCAGGACATATCGACTCCTACTACACCGCTACAGCCAACCGGGAGCTGGCTTTTCCCCCTCTGCAGAGAGACCTGGAAGCAGACGTTTGCATTGTGGGAGGCGGCTATACCGGCCTGTCTTCCGCCATTCACCTGCGCGAAAAAGGCTACTCGGTTGTGCTGTTGGAGGCCGAGCGGGTCGGCTGGGGCGCCTCCGGCAGAAACGGCGGCCACTGCGGCGTCGGCCAACGCAACGACCAGGAAGAACTGGAGGCCCTGGTGGGCATGGAGCAGGCCCGACGGTTATGGCAACTGGGCCTGGAGGCTGTGGATACCACGTGTGACCTGGTCAAGCGCTTCGACATTGACTGCGACCTGAAACAGGGCGACCTGCATGTTGCTGCCAAACCGGGACATGTAGCGCCAATGCGAGACTACGTCGAGAAGCTGCAGCGCGACTACGACTACGATCAGATTCGCTGCGTCGAAAAGAGCGAACTCGAACAGATGACCAGCAGTCGCCGCTATTACGGCGGCACCCTGGACACAGCCAGTCGCCACCTGCACCCGCTCAACTACGCCCTGGGCCTGGCGGGGGCGGCAGACGGTCTGGGCACACAGATTTTCGAACGAAGCCGGGTCACCCGTTACAGCCAGAACCAGAGCGTAGTGGTAAAAACCGATGCCGGCAGCGTCAAGGCCAGGTATCTGGTACTGGCCTGTAACGGATATCTGGAAAATCTGGCACCCCGCGCGGCGCGCCGCATCATGCCGATCAACAACTACGTACTGGCCACAGAACCACTGACGGAATCCGTCGCCCGTTCCCTGATTCGCGATGACACGTCCATGTCGGACAGTCTTTTCTTGATCAACTACTGGAAACGCTCGGCAGACAATCGCCTGCTGTTCGGCGGCGGAGAAACCTACACCAGGCGCTTTCCCAGGGACATGAAGCGTTTTGTGCGCAAGTATATGCTGCGCACTTATCCGGAATTGCAGGACGTGCGCGTGGACTACGCCTGGGGCGGCACCCTGGCGGTAACCATGAACAGAATGCCCTCCTTCGGTCGGCTGGACGGCAATGCCTTTTACGCCCAGGGCTACTCCGGCCACGGCGTGCCGATTGCCACTCTGGCGGGGAAACTGATTGCCGAAGCTGTTGCCGGTACGGCGGAGCGCTTTGATGTGATGGCCAGGGTTCCCAGCCCCAACTTTCCCGGCGGCACCTTGCTGCGCTGGCCCGGACTGGTCGTCGGCATGGCCTGGTACGCCATGAAGGACAGGTTTTAGTCCATGGCGACCCAGGAACGCATAGACCTGCGCAAGCGCAAGCTGCAAAACCAGCGACAGCCGGTACAGCAACGCTCGCGCCAACGCCGAGAGGAGATCCTTCTGGCCACCGCTACCCTGCTGGAACAGGTCGGATTTGACGGTCTCACCACGACCCTGGTGGCGAAAGAAATGGGTATATCGGTGGGCTCGCTGTACCACTACTTCCCCCACAAGCAGGCCATTCTGCATGCCATGGGAGAACACTGGCTGCAGGAATACAGCGCCGCATTGGAGCGCATGCGAACTGCAGATCTGGAGCACCTGGAGCTATCGCAATTCGCCGAGCTTGCGGTTGCAGAGTTGCTGGAAGTTTACAAACACCAGCGCGGCATGTTGCCGCTGGTACAAGCCATGTACGCGGTGCCGGAACTGCGCGACCTCGACGCTCAACACGACGATCTGGTCATTAGGGAAATGGCGGCGATGTTTGCGCGCATCGGCCTCAGCAGTGGCAAGACCGAGCGGGAGCGGCTGGCCAGACTGTGGCTGGAAATGACTCACTCCATGTTGCTCAGCATTGTCGAACAAGCGGGCGGCCGCGCCAGCAAGTCCCGTGCAGACCTGGTCAACCTCTGTCAGGCGCTACTGGTGAACTACATTTAGTGTTCAACAGCACTTGCAAATACATTTTATTTCTATATTATTCGAAATATGGAATTAACTGACATGGCCGTTCAAGCCGACCGCATGGCCGCCCTCGGTAACGAGGCGAGACTCAGCATCATCAAGTTGCTGCTCGGTGCCTTGCCCGGAGAGATGGCGGCGGGTGAAATCGGCCGCCAGACAGGAATTCCCAACTCCACCCTGTCTCACCACCTGGAGCGCCTGCGCAAAGAGGGACTGGTACAGTCGCGCCGGGACAAGCAGTGGATCTGGTACCGCGCCAATACCGGGACCCTGACGGACCTGATCAGCTTCCTCTACCACGATTGTTGTGGCGGAACAGGCGTGGAGTTGAAAACCGGGGGCTGACCCCCTTTTTTACATTTATATTTCTATATTACTGGAAATATAGGAGAAAGAAATGAGCAGAATCCATATCGCCCTGAACACCAACCACTTCGAGGAGTCCATTGCGTTCTACAGCAAGTTATTCAACCAGGAACCCGCGAAAGTGAAGCCGGACTGGGCCAAGTTTGACCTGCAGGATCCGGCCCTGAATCTCACCCTGAATCGGAGTCGGGAACCCCTGGCCCGAGGCGATATCAGCCACCTCGGTATCGAGATGGAGGACTCAGCCAGCGTCACCACCATGGATAAACACCTGCGCGCCCAGGGATTGAAAACCCGGGTGGAAGAGAACGTGACCTGCTGCTACGCGCTACAGGATAAAACCTGGGTGCAGGACCCCAACGGCCACAGCTGGGAATTTTTCTTTGTAAAAGACTAGGAGAGAATTTGGTCGGCGTGAGAGGATTTGAAATATCATCTTAAGTTATTGTTATTGTTGGTTTTAATATTCTGTGTTTGCTGTTATACCGTCACATATACCGTCTTTTTTCCTTGTCACATCAAAATATCAGCGACCAAATCAACTCGACATTCAAGCAGGCGTGCGCCTTACGCGGCCCCAGTTGACGATAATCCTGTCCCACCGGGACTCCCCCAAATTCCCAGATACGCCGACCCCACCCCCCG
>JAPUKZ010000131.1 GCA_027295405.1 Gammaproteobacteria bacterium | reverse complement strand
CGATTGGCCCAGGGGTTCACGGCCATGGGGTGACCCTCGTGGAACCAGCCCAGGTCGCCTATTTCCCAGGTCAGGTGCATGGGACTGTAATTATCATAGGGGATTTTGAGGCGCGAGTTTTTGGGCTGCTGCCATTCGAATTCCTGCGGCAGCCCCAGTTCATCCCACAGGTGGTGGTACATCTCGATGCGCTTGGCCGCCGCCGGTGGCCACACCGCACCGGTGGAACCCTGGGGCGCCCACAGTCGGTAACCGTCCACTTCGAATTCGTTGTGGCGAGCTTCACCCCCGAACATGTCGTGGTTGTCGAAGATCAGTATGCTGGCATCCGGTTTCTCCTTGAGGTAGGTGTAGGCCGCAACACAGCCGGAGAACCCGGCGCCAACCACCACCAGGTCGACTGTTTCGCCGGAGTCTTGCGCCAGCCTGACCCGACCGGCAAAGTCGCTATTGCGCAGTGTGTGCGCCGCATTCACCACAGCGTGGGTATTGCCGTTGGCGCTGGCGTAGTCGCCCACCCCACCATAACCGGTCCAGCGCTGGTCCAGCCCGGTCAGGGGCAAGGGCATGGTCTTGCCCAACTTGAAGTTAGTTGCCCCCGGTACACTGACCTGCCCGGAGGCCAGCGGCGAAGCCGCACCCAGCAGCGCGACGCCGCTACCGATAAGAGTGTTTCCGACAAAATCCCGGCGGGTAATTTCGTGATCTGTACTCATGACCGACTCCCGATGATCAGTGTGATTGTTGACCCAGTACAAACTCGCCAGGGACAAACATTTCCCCGTGGGACCACCACTCACCGTCTTCCCGGGCCCACAGGAACAGCATCTTGAAGGTGAAAGGCTCCTGCCCTGCCTCGGCAGGCGGTGTCACATGGAAGTTGACCCAATCCCATCCGGCATCGCCTCTGACAAAACTGCGGTAGGACTCGATTCGCACAGCGCTGCTGATTACTTCAGCATAGACCAGTCGCAGTGCATCGCGGCCCACATGGGTAATCCCTTCAGGATCCGTGGAAATCACATCTGGATGGTAGAACCGGGTCAGGATTGGCTGCGGATCGTTGCTGGCGAACGCCGCCTCCTTCATATCGTATTTGGCGCGAATATGGCGCTGAAACTCCTCTAACTCCTGGTCCGCCGCTTTGCTGTCAGCGCTTAAACCAAGAATAAGCATTGCCAGCAAAACACTGACCCAACCTGTAGTCGTACTCTTAGTCGCACTCTCGAGAACATGCTGCATTGGTGCCCCTCCATTATTAGAACAGTTGACCTATTTAATATTAGTACAAGTGTTCTATAATTGCAAGCAATATGATCTAATGGCCATGATGAGTACCTCCATCCCACAGCGCCAGACCAAAACACGCGATGGTACTGCCGTGCGCGAGCGCGGCCAGGAACGTGTGGCCAATATTCTGGCTGCGGCCCGTTCCATCCTCATCAATGAGGGCATAGCGAGCCTCACTACCCGTCGCGTTGCCAAGGATCTCGGCATCAGCGTCGGCAACCTGGCCTACTATTTTTCCTCCAAGGAGGCGCTGCTGCAGGCTCTGATTGAAGATGTGCGGCAGGGTTATGATGAGGAACTAGAGCGCGAATCGCACAGCTTTCCCGATGATCCACCGCAGCGTTTCAAGGCCTTCCTGCGCTACATGATTGATGATGCCCGCAAGCCGGAAGTGCGCAGTTTTTTCTACCAATTGTGGGGTCTTTCGACCCACAGTGCCTGGGCTGCCACTTCCCGAGAACAAATGTACAGGCATTTTGCGGAACAGACCGTGCTGCTGTTGGAACCGATTCACCCCGTGGCAACCGCATCCGAATTGCGAGCCCTCGCACTGGTGGTGTTGACCAACCTGGAAGGCCTGCACGTTGTCTACGGTTCCGGTGACAAGCTCCTCAAACAAGGCAGGGGTTTCGACACCCTGATTTACCGACACATTCTGAATCTGGTGGGCATAGAGGAGTAGTAGACCCTCAGTCCTGCAGATACTGCCGGGCCAGGCCACAGGCTTTTTCCGTCAGCATGGGCGCTAGTTCCCGGGCGGTCTGGGTTTCCGAGCGCGTGTGGACCCAGCCGAGATAGGTAAACGAGCGCGCCAGCAGAAACAGGGGCAGCTGCGCCAGTTGCCCATCGCTGAGTGGCCGGTGCTGGCGATAGCCATCAACCAGGGCCTGGTAGGCCTGGGGGTAGTACTCCTCTTCCATTTCGAAATACAGGGCCGTCGCCAGTTCGAACAGGTGCCAGCCGAAACCGGCATCATCGAAATCAATCAGTCGCACTTTATCGCCGTCCACCATCAGGTTTTCAGCCACGAAGTCGGCGTGAATCAGGCTGTACAGGCCGGCGTTGGCGGGATCGCTGGCATAGGCTGCCAGATCAACCGCAACCCGCGCTCGCGCCCTGAGTAAAAGTTCGCGTTCTTCACTGGTGAGGGACGCCAGTTCCCAGAAGCGACCCCAAAAGGGCTCTTCCCCCACCAGACCGTCCACATTCCAGGCGTGGCGGGTAAATCCCGCGGGGGGATTCCAGGCCGTGGCCTGGTTGTGCAGGCGCGCTGCCAGTTGGCCGATAGTGCGGTAGGTATCAGTCACACTGGCGGAGTCTCCCACGCCCGCTTCCACCGAACCCAGTTGT
>JAPUKZ010000130.1 GCA_027295405.1 Gammaproteobacteria bacterium | reverse complement strand
TGTTTCGGGCGATTTATGTACAGGTACACGAGCCCTTCGACGTCAAGAACACCCAACTGTTGATCCACCGTTTCTCGGACGATACCAAGCGCGACAACACCTGGCTTTATCTGGGCTTTCAACGCCGCGTCCGCCGTCTATCCTCCGGCCAGATCACGGACTCATTCCTGGGCGCCGATATCATGATCGAGGACTTCGAGGGCTATAACAGCAGGCTTTCCGATATGAACTGGACTTACAAGGGAACCCAGACGGTTTTGCTGCCTTTCTATAACCACAACGACATGGAGCTATCCACCGAATACACGCAGGATGATGGCTACCAGTTTGTTGAGTACGGTGGCAAAGGGGGTTGTTTCCCGAATGTCTCCTGGCAGCTGAGAAAGGTCTACCTGCTCGAAGCTGACCCGATTGATGACAATCACCCCATTGCCAGGCGCCTGCACTATGTCGATGCCCAGACGTATACGCTGCCGCGGACGATGATATATGACCGCAAAGGTGATCTGTGGAAGTCCTGGACGATTGGCCAGGCGCATCCGGACCATCATCTGCCGGTAAACAAGGGCAGTGGTGTGTCAATTGATGACAGCTTCTCAATGGTCGACCTCCAGGCCAGCCACTGCACCACCGGCCAGTTCAAAGGCCAGCTGGATCCGGCACTGAATCCGAGGAGTCTGTTCACGGTGCAGAATATGCGCGCCAAAGGGCGCTAAAGCTACTCGCTACTCCTTGCGGAGTTGTTGCTCCGAATAAACTCCTCGCGGGAAACTGTGGGGAGTTTTCTTCGGAATAATACCAGTTGCGGGTTATAACCACACATCTGTAATTTGTTCTCACCGCCTAATGCCACCTATACAGTGCGGGCACTAGGCAGCGAGCAACGCTGCTGACACGGCAGCTATCTGAAACTACCACAGATCCGGGTTATCCAGCGCGAATTCCGCCAGTAATCCCAGGGTGCTATCGACGTATTCCTGACCATTCAGGAACGAAGCCATCACAAATCCCACGTTGTCACCGGCGGCCAGTCTTCCCATCCAGTAGTTGAATCCACCTTCATCCGGGGCACGCAGTAGAACGTTGAAGTAAAGGTGATTAACGAACTCTTCATCGCTGACGAAGCCATTGCCGTCGGCATCCATTTGTATCTGCATTTCCGAGGACCAGTAAAATTCATCTCCTATGCGGGAAAAATCAGTTCCAGTTGCGATACGGCCTCGCCAGAAATCGAATCCGCCCAGGTCGGGCAGCCTGCCTAGTGCTCCGGTATAGAGGCGCAACAGCTGCATGTCAGTAGGGTTGATGGTTAGTTCCTCATCAACAAGGATACCCTCATCCCAGTCAGTGCGACCGTTGCCATTGGTATCCAATGGTTCTACTTCTACATCGGAGCCGGTAACCACGGCGACCAGATTGATGGCCAACTCAAAGTTGTCACCATTATGATCGATGGTTAACATCCCAGCGACATTGCCGCCGACCCTGCCGGAAGTAAAACTGACCGTGACCTCAATGTTTTCGCCGGCGGGCAGGGTTTTGTTGCTCATGTTGTGGGTGAAGTACTCCCCGGTAACAGACACATCGGTAATGTCGATGTCCCTGTTGCCCAGATTAGTGAGTATCAGTGTGCGCGTGACAGCTTGTCCGGTCGGCACTGATCCGAAATCCAGTCGACTCTTATCGGTGCCGAGCGAGGCGTTAACGCTGCGGTTCGCGTTACGATGTGCAACTGGAGCCGCGACATCGAAGTCATTCCAGATTTCCACTTCACCGGCCCAGGCATAGTCTTCCAGAGGTGTCCTGACACCAAGGGTGCCAAAACTGTCCCGCGATTGGAAAACCGTGTAGTCATCGTTGCCGCTGAAGGAGGGAACGCCCCAGGAGGCGGTGTCGAGATCTTCGAAGGTGGGTACGCCCACCACTTCAAAATCCTGGTCGATCGTGTCAAAAACAAGAATGGACGAATCCACAACGCCGGTATTATCGAACTCAGACCAATCGTTAAAATCGAACACAAAGTAGCGGTTGGTTTTGTTGGGAAACCGTGGGAAACCCAGATCAATGTCAGGGGACTGCGCCGGAAAAGGAAAGGCGAATCGACCGGTGGTAACATCCAGCGTCCCGATACTCCAGTAGCCGAAGGCAGTGAGGGGGTCACAATCCTCCCCCGGTGAGGGCACGCAAGTCACGTAGTCATAAATTATCTTCCGCCCCGTGTAATCAAAAGCGAGGCTTTCCGCGTACAGTGCTGTGGAAGGTATTGATCCGGTGTCGGCGTAATTCGGTGACTCAATTGGATAATTCGACCAGGATTCCGCATCAAAGTCATACACGTAGATATTGTTGTCATACACATCAAGCGGCGTGACGGCTATATAACGGTAGTCGGGCGATACGGCTAGCGAGAACGTCTCGCCATCATCCAGGTACATCTCCTCGCTGCCATCCGGGTTGACAATGTATATATTGGCATCAAGCCCTACATAGAGCACGAACAGCTCGTCCTGGACGGTGATGGGCGCCGCTGCCGTGCCATTGGTATATTGCGCAATATTCAACGGCCCCAAATCCAGGGCCGGGTCGTAACCGGGAAACGGGTCCGGGATGGCCTGGCGGTAAAGGTCTAAGTACTCCGGATCTGAACCGTCGTTACTGCCGTCTACGGGGTATAGATAGACGATGAAATCGTCACCCACTGTGCTTTCTATAGGCGTGCCCGTGCCGGGACTGGATCCGTCCTCCCCAGTAACCCCCACCGCGTCCCAGGCATCGATAATGCTGCGATACTCCTGGCTATTACTGCCATAGAGGTCTTCCGCCGCCTGAATCGTAGCAAAGCGTGCGTCTACAAATTCAGACGCTGAAGTCAGATAGGTGGTGAACCCCCGATAAAATATCTGCTCGGTTTTTGACCTGCCGATACTGGCACCAGTACCCTCCGCGCTGAGGCCTTCTGCGGCGAGATAGGCGGCCCGGTTGGGTATGCCGCTGTTGATATGAACTCCGCCCCAGTCACCGGCCGCTGTGTCTGGAAGGTATTGGTATTCACTCATGTGTCCGGGTTGAAAACCGAGACCGGAATTAGGAGCCGACAGGCTGCGCAGGTAACCTGGGCTGCGAATCACACAGTCCTCTCCCACCAGCCAGTCTTCCCTGTCTACCATGACACCCATAATATCGGTGAAAGACTCGTTCAGGGCCCCACTCTGATTTCGGTAAGCAAGGCCCGCCGTGGTTTCAACCACTCCATGCGTCAACTCGTGGGCCACCACATCAAGGCAAGCTCCCAGTTCGGAAAAAGTGCTGCCGTCGCCGTCGCCAAAGACCATGTAAATGCCATTCCAAAAGGCGTTGGCCAGGTCCTGGTCGTAGTGAATGATCGAGATCAGATTCATGCCCTTGTCGTCGATGCTATTGCGACCGTGCGTATTCAGGTAGTAGTCATAGGTCTGCCTGGTGTTGGCAAATACGCTGACGCCCACCGGGTCCCAGCCAGCGTTACTGCTGGAGGAGGTTGAATAGACCAGCGTCTCGAAATTATCCGCGTTGGCGGCGTTGGCCAGAAACTGGTCACCACTGTTATTAATGATATTGACGGGGTCGTAGGAGGCATCCGGTGTCGGCGTGCTGGGGTCCACCAGGTAATAAGATTCTCCCTCTTGCCAGGCAGTAAAATTGCGCCGGTTGCCCAGCGCGTCTGTGCCGCTGGCGTTAACCAGTTGGGTGCGGATGTCCTTTCTGGCATCCAGAATCTTGCCAGAGCCGGCGTCGACAACAAGCTTCCACCTGATCATGTTGTTGAGCAGCAGTTTTACTTCATAGACGTAATGATAGGCGCCCTCTGACTCTAACATCTGCAGATCTGGATACCGCTTCTGCAGCACCGCGGAGGGAGAAACTGACAGGTGCTGCACTGCCTGAGCCCATGCCTCGTCCGGAGTCAGGTTTACGCTGCTGTTGCCGGCGATGGTCAAGTTGTTATAACGGCCGTTGACGAAGTAGAGATCTGGACCGATTCCATGCACGGCGATTTCTTCGTGCAGTATTGGTACGCCCCGGATCAGGCGTTGATAAACGGCGTGACTGCGACCAGTTGAGTCCATCCAATCGCGCTTGAGCCGTAATTCCTGCTCGGGATCCTGAAGCCCAAACAGGGGCCGATTGTCAGCAATAAAAGATTTGCCGATTGCCGGAAAATCTACGGCCCTGGACCCGGTTCCCCGATTGCTGTCGCCGCCGAGCTTGCCGCGCAGCATGCGCACGGTTTTGTTCTTGCCGGTTACCAGGGAGACGCGGTCGCGTTGCTGGGTGGTGCTGCTGCGCTTTGCCAAAGCCGCAGGCACACTACGACCGCCGGCTGTCAGTATCCTGAGATTGCGCCTGGGTGTTGACCGGGGAGCAGGAGCCAGCGAAGGCCCCGCCACTGACATGTTATTTGCTGACGCCAGTCTGCGCCTACCGGAGGATCTGTGATTCTTCTGCCCGTTACTATTGCCAAGTGTTACGCCCAGTGATGGATTGACTCCCTGCCCGGAAAGCAGCAAGCTCTGATAGTCCTTGGTGTGCTTGCTTTTGTGTATGGCGGCGGTGAAGGATGCCGCCGAATCAGAATCGCGGTTTGTTGGCCGCGGCTCACGGGCCGTGGCTGTGGCCAGGGACAGCACCAGCGTTAGGCTGAGCGCAGCCCCGGTAATACGCCGGACAGAGGACGTCATTGTTTCTCCACCTTGCCACTCGCAAGCCGCTGTTGCAGGAGTTCGCATGACCCGGTAAATACCACATCGACCTTGTTGTTGTCACAGGCGCTGCAGGCGTCTGCATAAGTGCGTAGTGTGGAACTGGGGCAGGGTGCTTGAATACAGCGCACCCCGGTATCTACCCGGGCGCAAACTACCCCGGAAAGTTCCGAACACGAGTGTTGTTCAATAAAAGCACTGCATTGGTAGAGCTGGGGTGTGGCTCCCGAGGTGCAACTGGCCAGACCCATAGTACACAGCAGCAAGATCGCACGGATAATGGAATCTGATTGTCTAAGGTCACTTGTTCTGGGCATGCTAAGGCTCCTGGAGGTTTATTTTGCCACCCCCAGTAATAATTGCCAGACTAAACCGCCGCTTTTGACCACAGGGCGACGAAAGTGCGACCAAATTCTGGATGCAAACAAGGTTTTCCAATTGAATCAACAGATTACACACGGTGGAATCCCTTTTGCCGGCCAACACGTGGGTATCAGGGAGGTCAGTGGTCAGATCCGGCTGGCGAGTTTTATAGATTTGAGCCCGACTTTGGTAGTACATTCTTCAATGATGTAGTTTTGCTG
>JAPUKZ010000013.1 GCA_027295405.1 Gammaproteobacteria bacterium | reverse complement strand
ACCGGCTCTTGCAGAGCCCACAGCGGAGCACAATCCCCATGAGTACATCCGTGCACGATTTTACCTGCAAATCCAACTCCGACCAGGACCGGCCGCTTGTGGAATTCAAAGGCAAGGTATTGCTGATCGTGAATACCGCATCCAAGTGCGGTTTCACCCCGCAGTTTGCCGGCCTGGAGGAACTGTATGAAAAATACCGGGAACAAGGCCTGGAAATACTCGGGTTTCCCTGCAACCAGTTCGGCAAGCAGGACCCGGGCAGCAACGACGAGATCACCGAATTCTGCCAGCTCAACTACGGCGTCAGCTTCCCGATATTTGGCAAGATTGAGGTCAATGGCAGCGCTACAGATCCCCTTTACAAGCATTTGAAGCATGAGGCTCCCGGGGCTTTGGGTACCCGCGCCATCAAATGGAATTTCACCAAATTCCTGGTGGACAGCTCGGGTCAGGTCATCAGACGATTTGCCCCGGCCACCACACCCAGTCAAATTGAAGCGGAGATCGAAGCCCTGCTGAGCGCCTAGTGTTCGCGGGTAGCGCGAAACTCGATCTCGGGCCAGCGCTCCTCCATCAGGCCCAGATTGACCCGGGTCGGCGCCAGATAGCTCAGATAACCGCCGCTATCGAGCGATAGCTGGGCGGCAGCCTTCTTGCGAAACTCCTCCAGCTTGCATTCGTCTTCACAGTAAACCCAGCGTGCGGTGTAGACATTCACCGGCTCGTAAATCGCCTCCACCTTGTATTCGTCCTTGAGGCGGTAGGCAACCACGTCGAACTGCAGTTGCCCCACGGCGCCCACGATAAGGTCCGTTTTGCTGATCGGAGCGAAAACCTGGGTGGAACCTTCTTCCGACAATTGCTGTAATCCCTTCTGCAACTGTTTGGATTTGAGGGGATCTGCCAGGCGGATGCGGCGAAACAACTCCGGAGCAAAGTGGGGAATTCCGGTAAAGCGTATCGCCTCGCCCAGGGTGAAGGTATCGCCAATCTGGATAGTGCCGTGATTGTGCAAGCCAATGATATCCCCGGACACCGCTGCTTCCACCAGGGCCCGCTGGCCTGCCTTGAACGTCACCGCGTCGGAGATCTTGACGTCCTTGCCAAGCCGCACATGCCGCATCTTCATGCCCTTGCTATAACGCCCGGAGCACACTCGCAGGAAGGCGATACGATCACGATGACGCGGGTCCATGTTGGCCTGGATCTTGAACACAAAACCGCTGAAATCAGCCTCGTTTGCGGCAACCAGCCGTCCCTCGGTTTGCCTTCCCTGTGGCGGCGGCGCCCATTGTACAAATTCGTCCAGCAACTCCCGCACCCCAAAGTTGCCCAGCGCCGTACCGAAAAATACCGGTGTCAGTTTTCCCTCCAAAAACGGCTCCAGCACGAACTCGTGGCTGGCGCCTCTCACCAGCTCTATCTCCCCGACAAAGGCCTCGTAATCTGTCCCCATCAGGTCTCGCGCCGCCCCAGACTCCAGGCCCTGGATGCGGATATCCTCCGGGATGGTATGCCCCTGACCCTTGCTGTAGACGTGAATCACATCCGTGTACAGGTTATAGACCCCCTTGAAATCCGCGCCCATGCCAATGGGCCAGTTGATCGGCGCGCCCCGGATATCGAGAACCGACTCGATTTCGTCCAGCAGATCTACCGGATCGCGAATATCCCGATCCATTTTGTTAACGAAACTCAGTATGGGGGTATCCCGCAGCCGGCACACGTTCATCAGCTTGATGGTGCGCACCTCAACCCCCTTGGCGCCATCGATAAGCATCAGCGCCGAGTCCACCGCGGTCAGGGTGCGGTAGGTATCCTCGGAGAAATCCTCGTGCCCGGGGGTGTCCAGCAGATTGACGGTACAATCCGAATAGGAAAACTGCATCACCGAGGAAGTCACGGAAATACCGCGCTCCTGCTCCATACCCATCCAGTCGGAGGTTGCGTGCGGGCCTTTCTTGCCCTTGACGGTACCGGCCACCTGTATGACGTTCCCGAGCAGCAACAGCTTCTCCGTGATAGTGGTCTTGCCCGCATCCGGGTGAGAGATAATAGCGAACGTCCGTCGCTTCTCCACTTCACGGCTGAGTTCAGACATGGTGGGTACAGTCCTTGAAAAGAGCGCGGATTATACGCCGATTAGGGCCCCCGGACACAACACCGGGGCGGCATTTCGATTGCAATCGGGTCTAGGGAACCTCTGGCAGTGCGCAACCCAAACCGGCTGCCAACTCAGCCAACAGCTGATCGGCAATCCGCTCAGCGTCAATCGCCGCATCCGGCCCCAGGCAATGGCGCAGGTCGGTCACCTGCAAACCTGCATAACCGCAGGGATTGATACGGGAAAAGGGCTCCAGATCCATGTCCAGGTTGAAAGCCAGGCCATGGTAGGAACAGCCACGCCTGACCCGCAGACCCAGGGCCGCAATCTTGGCACCCCCGACATAGACACCCGGGGCATCCGGGTGCGGCGCGGCTACGATTTTCAGTTCCGCCAACACCCGCACAATACTCTGCTCGATCACATCCACCAGGTCGCGAATGCCCAGGCTGTGGCGGCGCAAGTCCACCAACAGGTAGATCACCCACTGCCCGGGGCCGTGATAGGTAACCTGTCCACCCCGATCTACCTGGACAACGGGAATGTCTCCCGGTGCCAGCACATGCTCCGCCTTACCGGCCTGGCCCTGGGTAAATACCGCCGGGTGCTGCAACAACCACAGCTCATCCTCGGTTTCAGCATCGCGCCGATCGGTAAAGTCCCTCATCGCCTGCCAGGTTTCAAGGTAGTCCGCGAGCCCAAGCTTCCTGATTTTCACTCAGATCACCATCTGCACCAGGCCGGAGGCCATCAAGTCTCCGTGCAAGGCTTCCAGCTGCGGTTGGCCGGTGGCGGTGATGAAGACTGTCATGGAGGTGAACGTGCCCTTGCGGCTACTTTTCACATTGATTCGGCTGAGATCAATACCGGGAGCATGGCGCTCGATGATTTCGATCACAACGGATTCGAACTCCTCGCACTGCCGACCCAGGACCTTGATCGGGTAATCACAGGGGAACTCGATTTTGGGAGGTTCTTTCTCTTGCTCGGGCATGGCTTCAGCCATCAAACAGTTGCGCCAGCAACATCAAGATGTGGTCCCAGAGGCGGGCAAAGAATCCGGACTGCTCTACCGCCTGTAGGGCGACAAGCGGCACCGAAACCAGTTCCTCATTGTCCAGGCTCACCCGCAGCTGGCCAAACACATCGCCTTTGTTCACCGGCGCGGTGATAACCTCATCCACCTCCATAAGCGCCACCAGGTCGGCACTGCGACCGCGCGGAACAGTCAGGTAAATTTGCTCGGTTACACCCAGCGCCAACTCCCTCTGCCGCCCCTTCCAGAGCCGGGTGGATGTGGTCTTTTCCCCGGCCTGGTAGAGCTCATGGGTTTTGTAAAAACGAAAACCGTAGTTCAACAGGTTACGAGATTCGCTCTCGCGACTGCGGATGCTCTTTGTGCCCATGACGACCGAAATCAGACGCATACCCTCGCGCTTGGCGGAGGCCACCAGACAGTAGCCGGCTTCCTCGGTGTGGCCGGTCTTAAGGCCGTCGACGGAGGGGTCCTCCATCAGCAAGTGGTTGCGATTGTACTGGGGAATGTCGTTGTAGGTGAATTTGCGTTCACTGTAGAGGGCGTATTCACGGGGATACCGGCTGATCAATGCATTGGCGAGCAGGGCCAGGTCGCGGGCGGTGACATAGTGATCCGGGTCCGGCAGCCCGTGCGAATTGACGAAATGGCTGCCACTCATGCCCAGCGCGGCAGCGTGGCCATTCATGACATCCGCGAAGGCAGTTTCACTGCCGGCAAGGTGTTCGGCGATGGCGACAGAGGCATCGTTACCCGAGGAAATCACCACGCCACGGTGCAAATCCTCCAATGTGACCCGCTTGCCCGTTTCGATCCACATCAGGGAAGATCCGGCGAAAATCGGATTCTGGGCCCAGGCATTATCACTGATCAGCACTTCGTCTGCCGCGCTCACCCGCCCCTCGGCCAGTTCATGGGAGAGCACGTAGCTGGTCATCAGTTTGGTCAGGCTGGCCGGTGGCAGCCTCTGGTCGGCGTTGTGTTCCGCCAGGACGTGCCCGCTCTGTGCATCCATCAAAAACCAGGACTTGGCGGCAATTTGCGGGGGCGCTGGCAAAATCGTGGCGGCGGAAGCCAGTCCGGCAACGGCGAGGCTGAGCGCAAAAACAAAAGGTCGAATCATGAAATCAACTTACTTGAAATGGTGGACGGACCAACTACTGGCGCGCATGGTAACCCAGGCACAGCCCAATCCAAAGCCAGGGGGCCTCTGAATAACTCTATGGCATCATACGGGCGTTTTCGTAGCCCATCTGCTCCAGTCGTTGCTGCAGGCCAATCAGCCGCTGCTGGTCTCCAATAGGCCCTACCCGCACCCGGTGCCAGGTCTTGCCTCCCAGTTGCAACTGGGCCACTACCACTGGCGCCTGTAACTGCTCGTGCAGCTGCTGGCGCAGGTTCCGGGCAGCGCCCCCATCCCTGAAGGAACCCACCTGCAGGTAGCGGAAAGTTGTAGCTCCGCGGGAAGTTCGGGGCTCGCCACGGCGATCAACAACACCCTCCACACTCAGGGCTACGACCTCCACCAGCGCGGTGCCCTGATCCACAAAGCCCAGTTTCACGGCAGCACCATAGGACAGGTCGATGATCCGCTCGGGGTGAAACGGGCCCCGATCGTTCACCCGAACAACCATACTGAAGCCGTTCTCCAGATTGGTGACGCGCACGTAACAGGGAATCGGCAAGGTGCGATGCGCAGCGGTAGCCGTATAGGCATCATAGATCTCACCGTTGGCTGTGGCACGCCCGTGGAACTTCAAACCGTACCAGGATGCCTTGCCGCGCTCCCGATATCCCTGCGCGCTCGCCAGAACCTCATATTTCTTGTTGTGCACCACATAGGGACTGGTATTACCCGCAGCCAGGATCGGATCCGGTCTGGGCGTGGGCTCGCGCACCTGTGCCGCCGCAATGCGGCGGCTGGGCATGCTATCCGATTCCTCCACCACCACCTCAGCGCAGCCTGCCAATAACAGCAGCACCGTCAGCGCTGTAATCTTATCCACTCCACACTCTCTCATCGACGGCTTTCCAACTCCTGACTGAGCTGGTACACACTCATCGCATACATGGCACTGTGGTTATAGCGGGTGATGACATAAAAATTGTGCAAGCCCAGCCAGTACTCCGCGCCCTGTGTCCCCTCCAGTTTCATCGCCGTGGCCAAGGCATCTGCGGCAAAGGGTTGCTGTGCTTCGATACCTGCGGCGGCAAACTCGGCAATCGAGCGCGCCGGCTTCAAACTCTCGTTCATCCAGTCGCTGGGGTACTCGCCACTGACCCGGGCACGAGCAGTCACCGGC
>JAPUKZ010000129.1 GCA_027295405.1 Gammaproteobacteria bacterium | reverse complement strand
AAACTGCTGATCGCCGATGAACCGACGACCGCCCTGGACGTCACCAGCCAGGACCAGGTGCTGGAACTGATGCGGGAGCTGCAGCGGGAAGAAAATATGGCGATCGTCTTGATCACGCATGACCTTGGAGTGGTCGCGCGTATGGCTGACCGGGTCGCCGTGATGTACGCCGGGGAAGTGGTTGAGTCCGGCACCGTCGATCAGATTTTCTACCAGGCCAGGCACCCCTATACCGAGGGATTAAAGCAAGCCATGCCGGCGGTGCAGGAGCAGAACACGGATCCCTTGCAGGCAATTCCCGGCAGCCCCCCCGACTTGTTCTCACCACCCCCCGGTTGCGGCTATCATCCGCGCTGCCCCTACGCGATGCAGATTTGCGCAGAGCAGCCCGCGCCGGCATTCGCCTGCTCCAACGGGCACTACGCCCGCTGTTGGTTGCGCCATCCCGGCGCCGCCGCAGCGGCGCCGGAGCGCTGACTATGCTACTGGAAGTACGCAACCTCAAGACCCACTTCGCCATCGGTCACGGCCAGGTGGTGCATGCTGTTGACGGGGTTTCCCTGAATATAGCCGAGAACGAGATTCTCGGCCTGGTCGGGGAAAGCGGCTGTGGTAAATCCACTCTGGGACGTACCCTGGCAGGCCTGCAGCCCAAAACCAGCGGAGACATCATTTTTCATGGCAAAGCCCTGCCGAACCGCTACTCGGTAGCGGACTTCCGCCGCCTGTCCACCCGAATCCAGATGATTTTCCAGGACCCCTACGCCTCTCTCAACCCGCGTATGACCATCCACGAAATAATCTCGGAACCCCTACGGTTGCAAGCGGGAGGCGGCTCTAGCGACTATCGACAACTGGTGGCCAAATGGCTGCTGCAGGTCGGCTTGCAACCCGATCACATGAATCGCTACCCGCATGAATTTTCCGGTGGCCAGCGACAACGAATCGGTATTGCCCGCGCCCTGATTGTGAAGCCCAGCTTTGTGATCTGCGACGAGCCCATCTCTGCGTTGGATGTTTCGGTCCAGGCCCAGGTCATCAATCTGCTACAAAGCCTGAAGCAGGAGCTGGGACTGACCCTCCTGTTTATCGCCCACGACCTTTCCATGGTGCGTTATCTCTGTGATCGTATGGCGGTTATGTACCTGGGTTCAGTGGTGGAAGAGGGGCCCTCGGACGAAGTCTATTTTCGGCCCAAACATCCCTACACGCAGATGCTGATCGCCTCCAACCCCATGGCCGATCCGCGTCGCGAGCGCGCCCGGGAGCACCAGCCCCCGCGCGGAGAAATACCCTCACCCATCAACCCCAAGCCCGGTTGCCGTTTCGTTGACCGCTGCCCCCAGGCCAGCCAGCGCTGTCACGAGAAAACACCGATACCCAAATTTACTGATGAACAACGAATGATTGCCTGCCATTTGTATTAACACGGGATGAGTGAAGAAAAAGCACAGTTTCTCCAGCAATTGGTAGAGAATTATGGCAGTTCGCTGGAGCGATTCCTGGCCCGTAAACTGGACAACCCGGCGGATGCCGCCGAGGTGGCCCAGGAGGCATTCCTGCGCATCTACCGGCTGAAGCACCCGGAAAAGCTGGATAATGCCCGCGCCTTTTTGTTCCAGGTGGCGTCAAATCTGGCGGTGGACCAGTTGCGACGACGCTCCCTGCACTACCGCTTCCTCAAGACCGAGGAGTCCCAGTCTGTCGACGGCGAAGCTGGAGAGGCTACTGTCGGAGCGGCCTCGCCAGAACAAATCCTCAACGCCCGGGAAAAACTGACCTGTATATATGCGGCCATTGACGAGTTGCCGGCAAAATGTCGCCAGGCCTTTCTGTTGCACCGCAATTCAGGAATGTCCTATAACGACATAGCGCGAGAACTGGACGTTTCCGTATCGAGCGTGGAAAAGTACATTTTGCAGGCCCTGAAGCAGTGTCGACGGGCTCTGGCCCGCTACACCGCAGAGGGTGAGGAACCCTCAGGGAAATGATTTCTGTAGGCAATATGAGGGATTGGGCAAGTTTTTCGTCTATCTAGTATTAGGGTAAGAAGAAAGTTTCTTTTTTGGCCCCTGGGGCCGCGAAAGGACGGGTATAACACTGGAACAGCAATGAGATAGAGCAGGTTGAAGGCCCCGCAGACGACAGCAATAGACGAACTGGGAGCACGCATGCACGAGCAGGCGGCCGCCTGGATTGCACGTCTGCGCTCAGATACCGTGGCCGAGGAAGATTATCAACAGTTTGCCCTGTGGCTGGCCGCCAACCGCGAGCACGGCCACGCCATGGACAGCATGTTGGAGCTGTGGGACGACCTGGCCGTGACCCAACATCTGCCGCTGGCAGAGCCGGCCCAGGATCACGGCCGGCGCCGCTGGCTGGGAGCTGCTCTTGCCGCTGCCGCCTGCGCCCTGTTCGCGCTGATTCTGGCTCCACAGTTCAGTGTCGACGGCGAGCCGCTGCAGTACCAAACCGGGATTGGTGAGCAACTGCTGGTAGATCTGGCCGATGGCTCGCAGATTACCCTCAACACCAACAGCCGTCTGGAAGTCGCCCTGAGCGACACAATGCGACATGTTGCCCTCACCCGTGGGGAAGCATTCTTCCAGGTCGAACGGGACACCCAACGACCCTTTGTTGTCGATGCCGGGGCCGCGGAGGTGCGGGTGATGGGCACCGCCTTTAATATTCACCTGCACGGCAATCAAAGCGATATTACCGTGACCAGTGGTGTGGTCCGGGTCACAGAGCGCGGCAATCCGGGCAATCGTGCTCCCGCCACCGAACTGCTGTACGCCAACCAGTCGGTGTCTGCCAGCAGTAATGGGTTGGCCCGGCCGGTAAGGGCTGACGCGGTCTCAGAAGTGGCATGGCGCGAGGGTAAACTGGTCGCCGATAGCATGCCGCTGGCGGCACTGGTAAAGGAAATTGGCCGCTACCACGAAATAAAGATTCTGATTGCCGATCCCGAGCTGGCCCAACGCACGGTCTCCGGCGTATTCCAGCTGGATAGCCCCGATACCATTCTGCACGCCCTTGAGCACAGTTTCGAGATTCACAGCATGCTGCTGGAAGACTCCAGCATCCTGTTGATCAGTGCCCCTCGATAAGCTATAACTCCCTCAGGCTGGTCACCACCCGATGGCCGCATCAGCAGTGTTCGATCTAGAGAAACAGCCATTCCTGCATGGCCGGCTCTACCACTATGAAGATAGCGATCCGCCGACAACACAGGTGCATGGGCAGCCGAATAGCTTCGCTGCTGTCATGGGGAATCGGCTGCCTGCTATTTTGCATCGCCCTTACCGCATCGGCCCAGACCCGGTTCAAGTTTGAAATCAAGGGCGAGCAGGCACTTTCGCAGGCACTGATCCAGTTCAGCCACCAGAGCGGTCTCGCGATCGTATTCCCGGATCAACTCACCCGGGGCATCACCGTGGAGCCCGTGTTGGGGGAGATGAGCTCGGCGGCCGCCCTGCGCCAATTGCTGACCGATACAGAGCTCGACTACCGGCTGATCGATAATCGCATTATTGCCGTCTACGATGCCCGCTGCGAATTAACCGACAGCTGTCCCGCCCCTGAGGAAATGCTGATCCAAAACCCGCTGTACGTGCCCGGCATCGAAGAACTGTACGTGTACGGCACCCAGATCACCGGCTCCCGCATCCGCCGCAGTCACTTTCAGGGTTCAGCGCCGGTGGACATGATCTCGGCGCCGGATATAGAGCTCAGCGGCGCCCAGACCCTGGGGGCCCTGTTACGCCGGCTACCCGCCGTCTCCGGCAACCCGACCAGCACGGCAATAAGCAATGGCGGCGACGGCCGTGCCACCGTCACCCTGCGCGGTCTGCCGGCATCCAGCACCCTGGTGTTGATCAACGGACGGCGGGTGGCGAATCACGGCCTGGCGGGTGAATCCATAGATCTGAACACCATAGCGCCGGCCGCGGTGGAGCGCATCGAAGTGCTCAAGGACGGGGCCTCGGCCATCTACGGTTCGGATGCCATCGCCGGTGTGATCAACATCATCATGAAGCGCGACTTTTACGGCGCCTTAATTGAGCAGTTTTATGGCACTACAAGCCGTGGTGACGGCGCAACCACCACCACGACTTTCCAGTACGGGACCGGGTTGCGGCACGGCTCGGTGTTCTTTTCCGCTTCTCACTTCGACGAGGGCGAGATACACGCCCGGGATCGCGCTATTTCCCGCAGCGCCGACGGCCGCGACCGCGGCGGAGCCGACCTGCGCTCCAGCGCCACGCCCTCCGCGCGGGTTACCCTGCCCAATGGCAGCACGGTGATACGGGATGAGGCAACCGGCGCCTATCGCCCGGTGGGGCCCAACGATCTGTTTGAGTTCCCCCGGTTCACCAGTGCCCTGGTGCCTTCAGAGCGGGATTTTATCTACGGCAATGCCAGTTACGATTTCAGTGAACGGGTGACCGGCTCCATCGAGCTGAGCTACACGGAAACCCGCGCCCAGGCCAATCTGGCGCCCACCCCCGTGTTCACTGCCTTCGAGCAAACGCCACTGCCGGTGTCAGCCGACAATATTTATAATCCTTTCGGGACTGATATCGAGGATCTGCGCCGGCGACTGCTGGAGCTGCCCCCGCGCCGGCAGGACAACACTACCGAGGTGGAACGACTCGCCCTGGTGTTGCAGGGCCTGCACTGGAGCTGGGACTGGGAATTCAGCTACAGCTGGAGTCGCAGCAAGGCCCGGGAACTGACCCGCGGCTTGATCAATGCGGACAATTTGCAGCGCGGCCTGGGTCCTGCCAGCGCGTGCCAGGGCGCGGAAGTGGATGGCTGTGTGCCAATCAACCTGTTTGGCCTGCCCGGCAGCATCGACCAGCAGCAACTGGATTTCCTGGAGGTAACCGGCAAGGGGGTGGGCGAAACCACGTTGTCCAGCTACAGCTTCAGCGCCGCCCGCAAGCTCTGGGAGGTTCCCTACGGGGTTGTGGATTTTGCCTTCGGGCTTGAGTACCGCGACGATTCCACCAGCCAGAAGCCCGACGACCTGCTCGCCAACATGGCCACCCTGGGGGGCACCAATTTCGAGGCCACCCACGGCGGCCGCGACGTCGCTGAGATCTACGGCGAGAGCATCACCCCGCTGTGGCATTCGCCCGACCAGGAGCAGCAACTGGATATAGAGATTGCCGTGCGCTATTCCAAGTACAGTGACTTTGGCGATATCACCAATCCCAAGTACGGCCTGCGCTTCCAGTTAAGCCCCAGCCTGCTATTGCGGGCAACCCACGCCCAGGGGTTCAGGGCCCCCACTCTCAACGAGCTATTCCAGGGCAATACCGAAGCCCAGGCTTTTATTAACGACCCGTGCACACTGCAGGAGAATGTCAGCCTGCTGCCGGGCTGCTCCCGGCAGGCGGATCCCACCCGCAATCAATTCCTGACTGTCACCGGCGGCAACCCGGAGCTGAACCCGGAAAAATCCCGCAGCTACGGGGTGGGGTTGGTGTGGACGCCCGCGATAATCGAGGGCTTCAGCGCGACGGTTGACTATTTCGACATTGAAACCTCGCAGGTGGTGG
This sequence comes from Gammaproteobacteria bacterium, assembly GCA_027295405.1. Lineage (GTDB taxonomy): Bacteria > Pseudomonadota > Gammaproteobacteria > Pseudomonadales > Halieaceae > JAPUKZ01. The sequence continues at coordinate 2,837 of JAPUKZ010000129.1, read as the reverse complement.
ATTCCAGCGCCCAGTTTCTGGTCAACCAAAATGCCGCCTTCGGCCGCTTCGGGGAGCGCGTCAGCCGCGACGAGCAGGGTAATCTGCAGTTGGTCACTGCCACCAACCTCAATGTGGGCGAGCGCCGGGTGCAGGGCCTGGATTTCAGCCTGGCCTACCGCCTGCCGCGGCGGGATTGGGGTCAATTCTCCACCGGCCTGAACCTGAGTTATATCGATAAATACACCCTGCAACTGGACGCCGCCGCGCGTACCCTGAATCTGGCAGGGACATTCAGGGATCCCGCCTCAGAGGGTGTAGGCGGTATTCCCGAATGGAAGGGTAACCTCGGAATCCAGTGGGCAAAGCAACGCTGGCGGGGCAACTATGAGGTGCATTTCATCAGTGAGATGGAAGAGCAGATCCCCAACTCGAACAGCACCCGCATCATCGATTCCTGGTTGGTGCACGATGTCCAGTTCAGTTACGTATTTAATTTCCTGAAGGGCTTGCGTCTGTCCCTGGGCATCGACAACCTGCTGGACAGAGAAGCGCCCTTCGCGGCATCGGCCTTCAACGACAACTACGACGCCCGCAGCCACGACCTGAAAGGTCGTTACTGGTATGCCAAACTCAGTCAAAGAATCTAGAAACGGGATACAGCCATGCACAAGTTTTACACAGTTTGCTTTTTCCTGATCTCCCTGCTGGCCACTACCGTGCTCCAGGCAGGCGCGGCAGCGGCCGGCGCAGCGACGGCTGCCGAAACCTCCACCTTCCCTGGGGTGCAGAAACTCATGAGCGAGCAGGAATTCTCCGCCTCCGGGCTGCACAAATTGAGTCCGGAGGAGATCAGGGCGCTAAACCAGTGGTTGATACGCTACACCGCCGGCGAGGCCCAGATACTGATCACAACCGACGAGGAGGTTATGGAAGCTGATCGCAACCAGGAGATCCTTTCCAGCGTCAAACAGCCTTTTCGCGGCTGGTCCGGCAACACCGTGTTTCGGCTGGAAAACGGTCAGGTCTGGCAGCAGCGGCGGCGCGGCAACTACTACCACAACGGCGCGGATACCCGGGTCAGTATCACCAAGAATTTTATGGGATTTTACAAGATGACCCTGCTGGGTTCAGGCAAGTCGGTGCAGGTAACCCGCCTTGAGTGAGCCTGAAAAACGCGGAAATCTCGCCTAAAATCACGCATATATCCCTGATTGTGTGAATATTTCACAAAAGCACCTGCACTGCTTTGAGGCAGGCGTGCGGATGTTCGTTTAAAGTGAACTGATAGCCCATCTGTATGCGGCTTTCAATAACTTATAAATGTACAGGGGAAACACCATGTTGAGAAAATCTCACCTATCTCTAGCAGTTAGCGCTGCGCTCGGAATCACGGCAGCGCCGGCGGTTCTGGCGCAAGAAGACGCGGTACTGGAAGAAGTGGTTGTCACCGGTTCGCGGATCCTGAAAACGAACCTGGTGAGTGCCAGCCCGGTGGTCCAGATCGGCGCTGAAGAACTCGTGTTCCAGGGCGCGACCCGTGTCGAGGACATGCTGCGCAACCTGCCCCAGCTTTACTCCAACAATAATACCGGCGTGTCCAACGGCGCCACCGGCACCGCCACCGTCAACCTGCGCAACCTGGGCGACGAGCGTACCCTGGTTCTGATCAACGGCCGCCGCATGCCCGTCGGCTCACCCATCGATGGCGGTGCCGGGGCGGATATCAACCAGATCCCGGGCGCGCTGATCAAGAGCATTGAAATACTGACCGGCGGCGCCTCCGCCACCTACGGCTCCGACGCGGTAGCCGGGGTTGTGAACTTCATCATGATGGATGATTTCGAGGGCGTGAAACTGGATTACCAGTTCAGCCAGTACAACCACGACAACGACAACGGCCGCGTTCAGGATTTCATCACCGAGGCGGGCTTCCCCGTGCCCAGCGGCAGCAAATCCGACGGTGACACCTACGATGTGTCGCTGATCATCGGTGGCAACCTCGAGGGGGGGCGCGGTAACGTCACCGCCTACGCGACCTACCGCGATATCGAGGCGGTCAAGCAGAGCGAGCGCGATTACAGCGCCTGCGCCATGAACGAAACCGTCGACGGCTGTTTCGGTTCCGGCACCATTCCCGATGGCCGGGTTACCGACTTCGGCATTGGACCGGGCTTCGACTTCAAGGTGGCCGGGGACCAGTTCGTGCCCCGCGCCGGCACCACCTACAACTACGGTCCGGAGAACTTCTACCAGCGCCCGGACGAGCGCTGGACCTTCGGTGCGTTTGCCCACTACGATGTGAATGAGCACGTGGAGGCCTACACCGAACTGATGTTCATGGACAACCGCTCGGTGGCCCAGATCGCACCCTCCGGCGCGTTCTTCGTCACCAACACCATCCCCTGCGGCAACCCGCTGCTGTCCGACCAGCAGTTCGAGGCGCTCTGCGGCCAGTTCGGCCTGACCGAGGACGACACCCAGTTCGCTTACCTGGGCCGCCGCAACGTCGAGGGCGGTCCGCGCCAGGACGACCTGCGCCACACGACTTTCCGTGTCGTGGCGGGTGGCCGCGGTGATATCAACGATACCTGGCGCTACGATGCCTTCATGCAATACTCCGAAGTGAGCATGGAAGAAACCTTCTTTAACGACCTGTCCACCACCAAAATTATTCGGGCGTTGGATGCGGTGGAAGATCCCGACACGGGTGAAGTGGTTTGTCGCTCTGTGGTGGACGGCTCCGACCCCAGCTGTGTGCCCTGGGACATCTTCACCACGGGTAACGTGACACAGGAAATGCAGGACTACCTGAAGCTGCCCCTGTTCTCCCGCGGCACCACCACCCAGGCGGTCTT